>CBDUZM010000179.1:0-6562 GCA_965371685.1 uncultured Spirochaetaceae bacterium
TATACGGGAAATACTCGATTTCCATCCTGAAGCGCTGATTATCGGAACGGGTAAGCCAGGGCTGATGAAAGTGCCCAAAGGAGTGATTGATGAAATTACATCGAAGGGCATTGAGCTGCACGTGTCCGGTACAGAGAAAGCTGTCCTCAAGTTTAACGAGCTGTGCATACGTAAGAGAACCGTTGCGGCTCTTCATTTAACCTGTTGATTTTTTATTGCCCCGATACGCTGCCGCATGTGCTGCCGGGCATTTTGCCGGGATTTTAGGGTCTAAAGCATAGCCTCTATCTCGTTCAAACGATCTTTCATTCTCTTGCCCGATATGCGAACGGCTGTTTTTAATTCCGGCGCAAAGGTAGAAACTTTGAATTCTTCTATCATCCATTGAAAATTCTGCACGGCTCGCAGCTTTTCCTGCGACGCGGAAGGCTTTAAGGAGTCCAGCATTTTTTTCCACAGCCGCTGGTAGAGCTCTACATCGCGGGATTTAGCATCATCCTTACCCGGATTCACGTAGCCGCGCTGTGTGCGGATGTCGGCGGCTTTGATATAACGACGGAGATCTTGAAATCGTTCAACCGGATAGTTTTCCAGAAAATCCCCTGGAAGCAGCCGTTCGATCTCATCCTGCATAGCGGCGAGGAAAGCGCGGGTTTTATCGCCCAGGCCTTTCTGGTTCTCCAGATGGTAAACCGTACCCCTGGCGCTGCTGTAAACAGTGAGCAGAAGAACTATTTCCTGCATCATTTTATCAGCATGTCTAAAAATTTTGACAGCTGTTTTCTCAGCATATGCAATAAAAGCATCTTTCTTTCGAATATTTCTACTGAAAAGATCGCGAATTATCCTGTTCCAGAACCGTTTCATGAACCGGCTCTCCCCTCCGAAGTAATTAACTGACTTCGCGATCTCGCCGGGAAGAGAAAGCTCCCCTTGAAAACTCTTGAGCTGGTTGCGAAAATGAATGCTGTAAAGCGCGGCAACCCCTTTCCTGTGTTCTATGTGAGCTTTTTCACTGTCTTGATAAAGGCGGAGAGCTACTCCATCCTCTTCTTCCGTTAGAGCAGGAGACAAGGGCCATCCGGCGCCTCCCTCGGTATCCACAAACACGGTTTCCGGCAGATCCCCGAAATCCCATAAAGATATCCCAATTTTTTCCCAATTTTTTTTTGCTTTTTCCAGCCTGTCAGGCCCGATTTCCGGTCGATAACCTTTTAGAAGCTGAAGAGGTCCGCGGCCGGCGTAAAGCTCCTTCCCTTCAGGGCTGCGGAGGGAAATACGCATTTCCAGGTAATTGGGAAGCTTTATCTCCGACCAAACGGATGGCTGTATGAGCACCCCGAACCGGTCATGTACGAATCTGCTTAAGGCCGTAAACAGAGCCTCCTTGCCCTGAGGCATTTCCCGGACCACGGTATCGATTTTCTCAGTTAGGGGAACTAGTTTCCTTCGGTGTTCTTTAGGCAGACCTTTGATAAGGGTGCGTACTTTTTCCCGGTAAAGGCCGGGCACGAGCCAGTCCATGGATTTAGTCGGGACGAGAGAGGCAATATTGGCTGGAAGCAGGAGGGTAAGACCGTCATTCTCCGCCCCCGGCTCGAAAGCATATTCGCATGGGAAACTCCTCTCTCCTATATCGATATGATCGGGGAAAAGCGACAGCTCCTCCTCGCCCGGGAGCGCTGCAAAAAGGTCATCCATGCTCATCTTGAGGAAGTCATCTCCTTTCCTGTGATTTATGAGCGTTTGCAGGGCAGAGGTATCGCTGATATTCTGAAGCCTGCCCTGATAAAATGCGAGCATATTTTCTTCAGCTACGAGGATACCTTTCCTTCGCAGCTTATCTTCCATCTTTCGCACATTCTCCATCAACAACCTGTTATGTTCCATAAAGGGAAAGGATGCGGTCATTTCCTCCCGCACAAGGCCATGGCGGATAAATATCTCAGCGGCTTCTTCAGGATTGACCGGACCGTATGGAACGGGCCTTTGAGAAATGATGGGCAGGCCGAAGAGACTGACCTGTTCCAGCGCCATGACCGTCTCTTTCCCCCTGTCCCAGAAAGGTCTCGAATGGCTGTAACGGCAGAGCTCTCCTGCAATGTCTTCGATCCACTCGCTCTCGATGTTGGCGGCGATTCTGGCGTAAAGACGGGTCGTTTTTACCATTTCCGCTGCAACGATCCAGGTGTCCGCCTTGTTGAAAAGCACGGATCCGGGAAAGATCATCAGCTCCCGGCCCTTGGTCCCTCTATAGATATTCTTCTCCTTTTTGATGGCTATATTGTGCAGGTAACCGGCCAGTATGGAACGGTGAATAGCGGCATATTTAGCCGTGTATTTCTCGTTCTTATAGCCCTTCCCTCTCGGCTCAGCGTTGGCTATGCCGAGACGGCTGTCCGTGAGGGTTGATCTGATCTGATGGAGAATATCCTGCCACTCCCTCATCCTCTTGAATGAGAGATAATGTTCCGTGCAGAATTTTCTAACCAGGCCGAGGCTTCTGCCCCCGTTCGTACTCTTAAGGTAACTGTTCCAGAGGTTTAAAAGGGTAATGAAATCAGAGTACGGATCTTTGAACACGGCCTGCTTTTGATCTGCCAGCTGCGCCTTTTCAGCAGGCCTTTCCCTGGGATTCTGGATCGAAAGGGCGGAAACCAGCACAAGTATCTCCTCGAGGCATCCTTCTTTTCCTGCCTCGATCAACATGCGGGAAAGGCGGGGATCCAGGGGAAGCTCCGCCATCATCCTTCCCCTGCCGGTAAGTGTGTAGCTCCTCTTTTTCCCCCGCTCATTTACCCGTTTTATGGCGCCCAGCTCAAGCAGGCTGTCGAAACCGTCGTTGATGCTTTTTTTATCAGGGGGATCGATAAACGGGAAGGTAGAAGGATCGCCTATATTTAAAGCAAGCATCCTCAGGATAACCTCAGCCAGGTTGGCACGGAGTATTTCCGGTGGTGTGTATAGAACACGGGATGAGTAATCCTCTTCCGAATAAAGGCGGATGCAGATACCGTCTCTGACCCGGCCGCATCGACCCTTCCGCTGGTCGGCGCTGCTCTTCGAAACGGCTACCACGGGCAGGGATGTAATGCGGGAGCGGGGAGAGTACCGGGGTATCCTTGCCAGGCCGGTATCGATAACGTACTTGATAGCCGGGATAGTAATGGAGGTTTCGGCTATGTTGGTGGCGACGACAGCCTTCCTTCCCGGAAGGTCGGCAAAAACACGTTTCTGGTCCGAAGCGGAAAGCCTGGCAAAAAGGGGCAGCACGGTAAGACTTTTATGCCTTTCTATTATATTGCAGGTTTCCAGGATCGATTCCTCCGTTGGCATAAAAATGAGGATGTCTCCCCAAGGATCATTTTTAATTATTTTTTCCAGTTCCTGAACAGCTCTTTCCACATAGATTCCCGCTTCGGTGGTATCCGAATCGTGTGAATATCGGACGTCTACGGGAAACATCCTTCCCGATACCTCAACAACCGGAGCATCGTTGAATGCCCTGGAAAATTTTTCAGTGTCGATGGTGGCGGATGTAATGATGAGTTTCAGGTCCTTCCGCCGGTTGAGCAGCCTTTTAACGATACCCAGCACAAAATCTATATTCAGGTTTCGTTCATGGGCTTCATCAACGATAATCGTGTCATATTCAAGCAGATAGGGGTCCCGGTGCGCTTCTGCAAGGAGGATACCGTCAGTCATGATTTTGATGTAGCAGTCGTCGCCTGTCCTGTCCTGGAACCGGATCTTATAACCCACAGAGCGACCCAGTTCCTCTCCCATCTCCTCTGCAATTCGGTTAGATACGGTGATTGCGGCGATTCTCCGGGGCTGGGTACATGCGATCCTCCCCTCTATACCCCGGCCGGCTGCAAGGCAGAACCTGGGAATTTGGGTAGTTTTACCGGATCCTGTTTCCCCAGATATGATGACGACCTGATTTCTCCTGACAGCTTCGACTATCTCATCGGTCTTCCGGGTTATCGGCAGTTCCATGTTGTAATTCAGGTCGGGAAGATTAGCGATTCGACTTTTTTTCGTTTGAATGGAGATTTTTATATGTCGTTCAAGATCCTGAATGCGTTTTTCCACTCGCCCGCCGGCGCCGCCGGAAGAGAGGATGTTCCTCACCTGCGAGATTTCTTTCTTGAATAGATACCGGTCTCTCTTCATGGTTTGAGGAATAAGTGAGCTCAGTTTCCTGATAGTTTTCCGTGGCTCAGGCAAGTTTGTGTCCTCTGTCGTCCAGGTCTCCGGGCTTCGCAAATCACATGTACTGCGGCCGTCCGTACGGTTAAATGTGGTGAGTATTATAATGCCATGAAGAAAGTTGGACAACGGAGGCTCTTATTTCCGGTGTAATCCGAAGGATTGCTATGAAAATGTGGCAGCATAATGATATTAATGATGGAAACTGAAGCATTGATGCCTTTGGCAGAGAATCCTTGACATAATAGTTATACCATAGTATTTTTCGAGTATAACCACAACACTTTTTATTTGAGGGTATGAGTATGGTTGCTGATTCAAAAAAAAACTATACAATGAAGGTTTTTCAAAAGGGTCAGGTAGTCATTCCCGTTTCATTGCGGGAAAAATATCATATAGATATTGGTGATCAGATTGATGTGATTTCTGCCCCGAATGGTATATTACTTAAGCCCCTCGTTAAAGACTCCCCCCCCAAATCTTTAACCGAACAACTATTTGGGATCTTCAGTAGTTATGCATCTGGGAAACCGAAGCCGACCAGGGCTGACATCGAAAAAGCAACGAAAGAAGGTTTCTTTGAAGGCTGGACAGAATGATCACCCTTATAGATACCAATGTGCTGATTAGATTTCTTATTTCTGATAGGAGCAAGAAATATAAAAAGCTGTACTCCTTTTTTGAATCTTTAGAGCATGGTGATATTCGGGTGGAGTTGAAACTGATTGTACTATTCCAGGTGATTTTTGTTTTAGTGAGTTTTTACAGGATTCCTAAAAGCAGTATTGCCGATGGTATAATAAACCTCCTGAAATATAGAGGAATTACGATTAAAGAGAAAAAAATAGTTCTGCGGACAATAGAGTTGTGGCATGATCAAAACACTGAAATTGTAGACTGCTATTTGATTGCTTGTCTGGAAAAAGAGGCTAAACATCATTTATACAGTTACGATCGGGGTTTTGATAAATTTAAAATCAATCGTGAAGAGCCCTGAGAATTGTTGTAACGGAGGCTTTAAAAATGGAAGCAAATATTGTTGAACGGATGGAGAAGACGAGGATCGTTCCCGTTATCGCCCTTGAGGATGCGGCGGATGCGGTAGACCTCTGCCGTGCGCTGCGTGACGGCGGCCTCGAAGTAGCGGAAATAACCTTTCGGACCAAAGCCGCGCCTGCAATTCTCGAGATCGTGGCAAAGGATTTTCCCGATTTCATGCTCGGCGCCGGTACGGTGACGACATTGGAGGAGGTTCGTAAGGCAAAAGAAGCGGGCGCCCAATTTGCCGTATCGCCGGGCCTGAATCCGAGAATTGTAAAAAAGGCCTCGAAACTGGGGCTTCCCTTCTTCCCGGGCATATGCACACCGACAGATATAGAAGCCGCTTTGGAGTTGGATTGTCATATTTTGAAATTCTTTCCAGCCGGAGCGGCAGGGGGAACGAAGACAATAAAGGCGATGTACGGTCCATATAAGCACAGGGGTGTGCGTTTCATCCCGACAGGGGGCATCAACTTGAAAAATATGGGGGATTACCTTGCCCAACCCGGTGTACTCGCAGTAGGGGGAAGCTGGATCGTTGCCGGGCGCCTGCTTGAAAAAAAGGATTGGGCAGAGGTTACCCGGCTGACAAAAGAAGCGGTGGAAGCAGCAAGAGGAATTTAACGGAAGTGCGGCACAGTTTCTTTTTTTACTGTCCCTCAGCCTCCGTTCAGATGCGTCTCGTCGAAGGGAGGATGTTCAGCCAGCACATTCCGGATTATTTCGTGCTCCGGTTTGAGCAGGCCCGGGTCGCCTGAGAGCAGGGAAAGGACATCCTCACGGGCCTCTATTAAAATTTCAGTATCCCGGCTCAGATCGGCCAATAAAAGCTTCATGAAACCTGCCTGCCTGACCCCGAGCAGCTCGCCGGGGCCCCGGATGCTCAGATCAACTTGAGCTATACGGAAACCATCGGACGTCTCCATCATTGTTTTCAATCGTTTCACCCCATCTTCGGTAAGCTTCCTGCTGTAAATGAGGAAGGCATACGATTGGCATTCACCCCTTCCCACTCTTCCCCTAAGCTGGTGCAGTGCCGACAATCCGAACCTTTCAGCATGTTCCACAACCATGCAGGTGGCGTTGGGGACATCGACACCTACCTCCACAACGCTGGTGGCTACGAGGATGTCGATCCTGCCGGTAATAAAGGCCTGCATCCGCCGGTGTTTTTCCTCTTCATCGACCTTCGAATGGATGAGGGCAATTCTCAGATCGGAAAATACATGTGTTTTAAGGGTTTCATACATCTCCTCGGCGGCTTTGAGCGCGATTTTCTCCGAGGGTTCGATCATGGGATAGACGAAAT
>CBDUZM010000180.1:0-6541 GCA_965371685.1 uncultured Spirochaetaceae bacterium
CATCCCAGCTGAAAGGATCATAGCGCTTACTGTAATAAGGTTTATGGAAAAATTGAGGAAAGAAAGAGCGCTTACAGTGAGAAGCAACGAAAAGAAAATACTTGAAAGAACAAGCACGGCTGGTTTAATTTTTTTAAAAAAAAGAAACAGGACACCAAAAACAGCCACAACGCTCATCCCAAGCCTTAATCCCATATCTTTAAGGATTATTGCCAGCTTTGCTCCGGCATCGGAAATTACCTCAAAAGTGACAACTCTGCTAAATTTCTCCTGAAGCAATTCTGTCTTCTTCCGAATAGCGCGGGAAAAGACTATCAGGTTTGCTTCTTCCTTCTTCTTTATCCTGATAAGGAGAGACGGTCTGCCGTTCACACGGGCTCTATTTTCCGGGGGCGCTTCAATTATTGAAATATCCGCCAGCTCAGATAGTATTGTTTGTCCTCTTAAAGGGCTTAAAATGCAGAGTTTTTCGATATCCTCAAGTGAAGCTTTAGTGTCAAGATAAAAAACAGGAAAAACATGGTTCTTATCAAGCACAGATCCTATCTCTCTCTCTGCAGCAACGAATTTCCGAAGCGCCTTTTTAATATCCAGGATATTGATTTCAAGGCTTTCAAGTATATCATGATGCACAACAAGGCTGATAAATGTATCAATTCCTCCGGAAACCTCCACATCTGATACACCCGGTATTGATAGAAACGAGTTTTTAATCTCACCTTTGCTTAGTTCGAGCAGACGATATGATTCAGCACCTGAAAGCTTTAAAGTAAAAGGCACAGCATTTTGAGTTGAAAAGCCTGTTATTAATCTTTGAAGAGCATCCCGGTTCCATATATCGGTAACTGGGCCGCCGATTCTTACACTGATCTTAGATCCAGGCGGCAACTCAATTGTTCTTATCATGTCTTTTAAATAAAACCGCGCCGCCTCCGGTTCTGTTCCTGCGGTCAGTTCAACAATAATTTGACCTGTGCCTCGTCTCGATAAAGAGCTGATATCTTCCACCCCGCGTAGGGTCGCGGCGACACCTTCCAGTCTTGACACGATTTCTTTTTCAATCGTCTCAGGCGACGCATCCTGCCAGGCAACTGAAATGGTAAGGGACGATGATGGAACAGCAGGCACGAGCTCCATTTTAATTTTCAGGATAGATAGAATACCGATTATAAAAACAGAACTAAAGAGCATGAGTGTCAATATTTTCCGGCGCAGAAAAAAAAGAACCAAAATTTTCATTAATCTTTCATCCTCATATATATAAGCGGATGAATGATGAGGGTTAGAATCGTAGCCGTAATAAGTCCCCCTATAACCGCCGCCGCGAGCGGAGTCCGTAACCGCGCTGCAGCTTCGGTTCCTAAAGCCATAGGAAGCATACCGGATATTGTGGTAACGGTTGTAATTATAATAGGACGGAATCGCCTTCCTGCCGCCATAATGGGCGCATTCGGATTATTAGGCTGCTCCTTTTTTATCGTAATCACTGCGGAGGTAAGTATGATTGAATCATTTATAACTATACCAAGGGCAACGGTAAAACCGATAATGGACATAATATTTATAGATATATGAAAGATTAAGAAAATCACGATGACACCAATTGAGGCCATTGGTATAGTTATGATGATAATTAACGGATACTTCAAAGATTCGAATTGGGCGGCCATAATCATATATACAAGGACCAGGGCAAGCGTGAAAGCGAAGTATAAATGTTTGAAAGAAGATCGCATTTCCTCAGTTTCCCCGCCTATCTCGACCCTAAATCCTCGAGTCAGGGTCGGTTGCATTTCCTGTATGGCTTTTTCTATCCCGGCGGTAATGATGTTTCTGTTCTCCCCTGTATCGGAAAAAATCAGCTCAACAAGCCTCTGCTGATTATAGGAGTATATTCTGCTAAAGCCACTGCCGGCGTCAATGCGAAGAAGATTATTCAGCCTGTAAGCACTTCCGCCGATTCTAACTGAGGTGTTCATAACGGCATCCAGGCTGTTCTCTGGATGGACGGCCACAACAATTGACTCCGTATTCCGATTTACCAACACTCCTTGCAATACCTGTTCAAGAGCTTCAATCACTTCTGCGGGGTTGATGTTATTCACAGTGAGCAGATTTGTATCAAGAGAAACGTTGTATACCTCCCTGCTGCCAAGCCCATCTATTCGATCAGGCAGCAAACCTGCCTTACGGTTAATTTCTTGTATAATACTATAGGCAACCATCGGAAAGACTGCTCTATCTGTCCCCGTAATTCTTACAGTAATGGGTCTTAAAGAGTAGCGAAGAACTTCCTCCAAAGGATTGACTTCCGGTTCAGCATATATTTTGTATTCTTGTAGACTCGGAATTGCTTTGATTGTTATTTCTACTTCTTCAAGAAATTCAGCAGTATCGGTATCATCTTTCATAATGATTCTTATATATCCTTTATTTTTAGAAGGAAAAGAAAACGCAAAACGGGGATCAGTACTCCGGCCGGCATTAGTCCATATGCGCAGCACCTTATCTCCTGCAATCTTCTGCGCAAGAAGGTTCATTCCGTTCACCATTGTTTCGAATGAAGCTCCAGGCGGCGCTGTGACAAAGATGCGGACATTTTCCTTTCCAGAATCCGGCAGAAGCTCTTTAGGAAGTCTTAATCCAATAATTACTGAAAGGATAAAAACCAACACAAAACAGGCGATCACTAAGAAGCCTTTTTTGTTCAATCTATGGAGCAGCTCTTCATACAGCTTCTCCAGTTTTACCCAGAAATGATTAATCCTTTCTCCCCAGGCTCCATAGGACCCGACACGGGCAATCACAACCGGTAAAAGGGTAAGTGAGATAAACAGTGAAATAAGAAGTGAAAAAGAAACGGCGTATGCAAGATCTGCAAAAAGACGTGCGGCTGGTCCCTCGATAAAAACAATGGGCAGGAATACCGCAATTGTGGTTAAAGTAGATGCAGTGACCGGCGCCGCAACCTCTTTTATTCCTTCATATGATGCTCGCAGCTTGTCGTTACTGATTTTCAATTGCCTGTGTATTGCTTCGGAAACAACCACCGAATTATCCACCATCATTCCTATTCCAAGAGCAATACCGCCTAAAGACATAATATTTAAGGTAATGCCTTTAAGGTAAAACAGGAGAAACGATGCAATTACGGAGAGAGGAATGGAAACACCCACAGCGATTGTATGTCTGAAACTACCGAGAGAAACAAGAAGAGTTATTAACGTTAATAATGCGCCAAGGGTTAATGCAGATAGCACTGACTTCATTGCATCTTCTATAAATCCCGCTTCATGAAATGCGATATCGAGATTAATTTCCTTTCCCTGCTCGGAAGAAATATAGGAAGCTATTGACGGCAAGCTTTCCTTAAGCTCATCAATTACGCCCAATGTATTAGCCCCATAGCGTTTTTCTACAACAAGGGCAACTCCCCGTTTGCCGTTGAAAGCGACATATCCATCCCGCTCTGTTTGAAAACCAAAGCTGCCTATGTCATTCAGCCTTAAGCCTGTATAAGGGATAAATAATGCTCCAAGATCCTCACTGTTTCCTTTCACAAGTCTCACCGAGTAAGAGTTACGACCCTCCATAATAGTGCCAAGGCGTTTGACGGATGTTTCCAGCACCCGGGCAACATGTGAAGGCAGAATGCCATATTCTTCGATAGCCCCCCTGTCAATAAGAAATAGTGTATGGACATGAGCTCCTCCTTCTACAGACACCCTGCCCACGCCGTCAAGTTGACTGAATCTTCTTACAAGAACATTCTCCGCTAGATCTGTAAGCTCCGCGATATCAACTTCATCGGATGTAAGGGAAAGCACTGCAACCGGCCGGGAGTTGGGATCGTGGTGCATGATGACAGGCTCTTCAATCAGCGCACCCTTCTTTCCTCCAATAAAAGATGAAAGTTTTTCTTTAATCAGAATAATGGTAGTCTCGATAGATTTTATGCGGGTAAAAGTGAGAACAAGAATTGCGAAGCCTTCTTCGGAAATGCCCTGCATACTGCGAACCTGCGGCAGGGAAGAAAGCAGGCTTTGCTGAGAAAGAAGCACTTCTCTTTCAACTTCCTCTGCGGACATACCTTTAGATGCGGTGTAGATGACAATCCTCGGATATGCAAGATCGGGAAGCAGATCTACAGACAGACGGGTGAGGGCGATAATACCGAGGAATAATATACCCAAAAAAAACATGAAAGCGGCAATTGGACGCTTAAGAAATCTTATGTACATGCTTTTTGAAGTCTCGATCATCGGGCAGGTATTATAGCATTGTCAGTTAATGAAACCCTGGCTTTGTGCGTAAGCAGCGTGTGCCCTTCAACGGCAATAAGCTCTCCGGGGTCGACGCCCTCAGTTCGTTCAGCGTCTCCTTTCGCTGTAAACGGACGGGGGAGCACTGCTACAAAGTCCTCATTTTTAACGCCAATTTCAACCCATCTCCAGAAGGCAAGATCTTCCGCAATTACAAAGACATAATAGCGCTCCCCTTCACGCAAAACAGCTTTAGCGGGAATTACTATTCGGTCTTCAAGAACATCAACAACAATATCTCCTTCCACAAACATTCCTTTAAACACAGGATGGGTATGGGGATAAAACGTAACGTGTATTTCATATCCGCCGCTGTTACTATTCTTTACAGGAGAAATAAAGCTAACTTTACCGGAAATTCCTGTATTCCCGCTCAGTCCAATACTAATCTTAACATCCTGCCCTTGTTTAATTTTACTTATATCTTTTTCAAGGACGGTGAGAACCGCTTTGGAAGTATCAAAGTGATACACTATTGCAAGCAAGTCCCCTGAATGCATTTCCATGCCGGAATACAAATTTTCAAATCCTATTATTCCGTTCACCGGACTTATTATCTCAGCCATGCTCAGGCTCTTTTTATACTGAATAACCTGGGAAAGCGTCGAACGGATACCCGATTCAACCTCTCGCAAGTCTCTGTTGTATCCGCCGGAATTGATTATTTGGATGCGCAAAACTGCATGTTTGTCCGCATAATCCTCGAAAGAAATATCTCCATTGGTATATTCCTGTTCCAATATTTCAAGAGCGTTCTTCCAATTTCGAATGTTCTCTGTATCTTTATTGGCAAGTTCGGGATTGTCCCTCAGTTTCTCCGCCAGCCTGCTCTGAGCAAGAAGAAGATCATCTTCAGCCTTCTTTAGCTGTATTTCGAGCTCTTCTGTTTCCATAAAAAAGAGCACCTGTCCTGATTGAACATGCTGCCCGGTTCTTACCCGCACTTCTTTTATACGACCTTTGAAAGGTGTTTTTATATTTCGCTCCTGTCCGGGAAGCACAATACCACGCGCCTTTACGGTAAGCGGAAAGTCTTGCAGTTTTGCTTCAGTCGCAGAAACAGGCAGGACTGTGCTTTCTCTATTTTCAGAAAAATCGAAATCAACAGGCGCCTTTACTTCTTTTCCATGGATGATAACCCCAAAGATTAATGCCGCTGATAATACAAGCAATGCAATAAAGAATAAACCTATCCAAATTATTTTCTTTTTCATGTATATCCAGTATATTATATACGCTTAATATAAAACATGACTACTGTTCAAGAGACGTTATGCCCTCCCGTACAGCATATTTCGTAAGCTCCGCAACGCTGTTGAGTGATAGTTTTTTCATGATATTATGCCTGTGCGTATCAACGGTCCTTATGCTGATATTCAGTTTGGATGCTATTTCCTTTGAGCATTTACCTTCGGTCAATATCTGTAAAACCTGACGCTCGGTTTGTGATAGTGTCGTGAATACATTTTTTCTTTGCAGAGAATATCCTGCAAAGCAATTATCTAGCACACAATCCAAAAGGCAGGGGCTTAAAAAGCGTTTTTTTCTACTAACCGTATCTATCGCAGATATCAGTTCACTATAAGCGGAATGTTTTAAGACATAGCCGTCAGCGCCTGCTCTCAACATCTCTGAGACAAATTTCTTGTTATTATGCATGGATAAAGCGATTATTTTTATCTCTTTCATGGATGCTTTCAACCTTCTCGTGGCCTCAATACCGTTCATGTCCGGCATAGAGATATCCATAATAACTATATCCGGCTTAAGCTCTTTAGCCAACTCGACAGCTTCAGCGCCATTACCGGCTTCTCCAATAACCGCAATATTCTCATGCTTATCTATGAGTGATTTCAGCCCATCCAGAATCATCTTATGGTCATCGACAAGCAGGACCTTAATACTTATAATAAGCCTCCTCTTTACATCCAATCCTAAGTAGTATCTAAATGCATAGAGAAAAAGCCAAAGGACAAGAAAAAACTTGTATGTAAACAATCTTGGAATTTTTATAGTTGTGTTTCAAATTATACCAGCATTTTACACTATTACAATGGAGATATTCCCTATATTGACCTGCGTATTTCTTTATTTTAGAGGTATAAATCCCTTAGCCCTATAGTTATAATACAAGCGCTGTATATCTGCATCCGAAAGAGTGTCTGCAATGGGTACCTTGACAAGCGGAATTGGTCTCTGTATTGTCCCAATTATCCTGT
>CBDUZM010000181.1:0-6437 GCA_965371685.1 uncultured Spirochaetaceae bacterium
GATGTACCGGCCAGTTATCGACTCCAGAGAGTCGCTCTGGAGTCGAAGCTCCAGGTAGAGCATTTCGCCAATGTTTTTGATCTCATGGTTCTTATCAATGCGGAGGACCGTTTCCTCTCCGCTGCCATGACTCTGTGCAATGAACTGGCGTCACGGCACCGCTGCGAGCGAGTCAGCATCGGCTGGCTCGATAAGGGTTATGTGCGTATCCAGGCCATGAGCCACGTAGACCACTTCGATAAGAAAACGGAAGCGGTTCAGATCTTGGAGGCAGCCATGGAGGAAGCCCTGGATCAGAACACGGAAATTGTCATTCCTCCCGCTTCCTCCGACAGAGCCATCGATCGTGATCATCAGCATTTTGCCAAATCCAACGATGTAGCGAATGTTTGTTCTCTGCCTTTACGGGTGGAGAAAGAGCCTGTGGCGGTCTGCACCTGCGAGAGAAACGCCGACTCTTTCTCGGAGGTAGAGATGCGTCTGCTCCGACTGTCCTGTGATCAAGCAGCCCGGCGGTTATCCGATCTGAAACGCCGGGACAGATGGTTCGGCGCCAGACTGATATCGGACTTTCGTGATAAGCTGGGTAAATTCCTCGGCTTCGAGCACACCTGGCTCAAGGTGGTGGGCATCGTGATCGCCGGTCTTTTGGCTTACATCATTTTCGGTACGGCGCCTTACCGCATAAAGTCTCCGGTGATACTCCGGACCGACGACGTGGCTTTCCTAAACGCACCGTTTGACGGTCATATTGAGAAGGTTCATGTCAGGGTGGGAGACAGCGTGACCGAGGGCCAGGAGGTGATGAGCTTCGATCAGAACAATCTTCTCCTCAGGGAGACGGAGCTGACGGCAGAGATGAACCGATACCAGAGCGAGCTGGAAAAGGCCAGGGCAGCCTTTTCCCCAGCAGACATGCGTATCGCCCAGGCCCTGCTCGAACAGTCAGTAGCCCGGTTGGATATGGTGCGATATCAACTCGGTCAGTCGATTATCTATGCTCCATTTGACAGCGTCATTGTCGAAGGTGATCTGATAGAAAGGATCGGGGCGCCGGTACATCAAGGGGATATGCTTTTCAAATTGGCAAAAGTAGACCGGCTCTACGCAGAGCTGGAAATCAGTGAACGGGACATACATGAAATAGAGGATTCGCTGGAAGGAGAAATTGCCTTGACCAGCCGGCCGGGGCAGATCTTCCGGATCCAGGTGTTTCGCATGGAGCCGGCGGCGGTCCCCAAGGAAAAAGGCAATGTCTTCATCGTCCATGCCGACTTCTCCGATGATTCTGCGGCATGGTGGCGCCCGGGTATGACCGGGGTGGCCAAACTCCACATGGGTAAGAGGAAGATACTCTGGATCCTTACCCACCGGACGGTGGATTTCCTCCGTCTGCGGCTGTGGTTGTAATATGGCCGAAAGCAAGATATTCCATGAATCCTGGTACCGTATCGCCAATCAGCGCATCGCTCTTCGGGTCAGCGTGAAAGTTCAGAGGCAGCTGTTTCGCGGGGAGCGCTGGTATGTCCTCTACGATCCCTTCAGTAACCAGTTTTTCCGGCTCCGACCCCAGGCATACGAATTCGTCGCCCGCCTCAGCATGAGGCGAACGGTGGAGGAAGTCTGGAAAGATGTGATGAAGATCGATCCGGACAACGCGCCGGGTCAGGAGGAGGTGATCCACCTTCTCGCCCAGCTCTACCATGCCAACCTTCTCCACTACCAGCTTCCAGCTGACAGTGCCAAGCTCTTCGAGCGGTTCAAAGAGAGGCGCCAGCGGATTGTCAAGGGAACCATGATGAACATCATGTTCTTCCGCATTCCTCTCTTCGATCCGGATCGATTTCTCAAACGCCTGCTTCCTGTGGCCCGTGCACTTATCAGTCCTCTGGGGGCGCTTATCTGGCTCACCGTCATTTTCCTGGGGATCAAGCTGGTGGTCGAAAACTTCGGTGAGCTTCGGATACAGAGTCAGGGTATCCTCTCCCTGTCGAACATCCCCCTGCTCTATCTCTCTCTGATCCTCATCAAGGTGCTTCACGAATTCGGCCATGCCTTCTGTGTACGGCGTTTCGGCGGGGAAGTCCATACCATGGGAGTTATGTTTCTCATCTTCAATCCTCTCCCCTACATGGACGCCACGGCCTCCTGGGGCTTCCGCAGCCGGTGGAGGAGATTATTGGTGGGCGGCGCCGGTCTCATTGTGGAGATCTTCATAGCCGGCTGCGCCATGCTGGTCTGGGCGAACACGGGACCGGGAGTACTTCACTCCCTGGCTTACAACACGGTTTTCATCGCCTCTGTTTCCACCGTTCTCTTCAACATCAATCCGCTGCTGCGGTTCGACGGTTACTACATCCTCTCGGATCTCCTGGATATCCCCAACCTCCACACCCAGGCTTCCGGACACCTGAAACACCTGGTGGAACGGTACATCTTCGGATACAAAAAATCCCAGAGCCCGGCGGCCAACGGCAAGGAGGCTTTCTGGTTCACCTTTTTCGGTATCCTGAGCAGCCTGTATCGGGTTGTCGTGTTTACAAGCATTCTCCTTTTCGTGGCGGATCGATTTCTGCTCCTGGGCATCATCATGGCCGCCGTATGTGCCGTTTCGTGGCTCATCGTTCCCCTTCTCCGGCTGATCCAGTATCTGGCCACCAGCCCGAGACTTGAGAGAACGCGGCTAAGGGCAATTACGATCTGCTCCGGGCTTCTTGTAGGCGTTTTTGCTCTTCTCTATCTCATTCCCTTCCCCAACAGCTTCAAGGCGCCGGGGGTGATGGAGGCATCGGAGTATGCCATCGTGGTCAACAATGTGGAAGGATATGTAGAAAGTGTAATCGCGAAATCCGGCAGCAGGGTGTGGCCCGGTGACGGTCTCGTGAAGCTCGGGAACTCGGAATTGCAGTTCCACATTCGAGAAACTGAAGCTCATCTGAAAGAGGTCCGGGCCATCCGGCAGCAGGCCATGCTTCGAAGCCTGGCAGACGTGAAACCGGTGGACAGCCTCATTCGATCCATCGGGAGACAGCTGGAACGGCTCTACACCGAGACGGAGCTGCTGTTGGTTCGGGCAGAGATCCAGGGTGTGTGGGTGTCACCGGAAGTGGAGGATTTCGTGGGCATGTGGATCCACCGGGGCACTCCATTAGGCCAGCTTATAGACGACCGTAATTTCCATTTCGCCTCTGTGGTGTCCCAGCAGGACACTTCGCGGCTTTTTTCCGGTCAGATCAGAGACTCCGTAGTGAAATTACGCGGACAATCTCATGTCAGTCTGGCTGTGGAAAGTTTCACGGCCATACCGGTGGAACAGAGCAGGCTTCCCTCCATGGCACTGGGATTCGGCGCCGGTGGGGATATCGCTGTGGACACCACCGATGCCTCCGGCATAAGCACGGTGGAGCCTTTCTATGAAGTCCGGTTAAGAATCGAGAAAACCGATGAAGTAATCATGTACCACGGAAGGTCCGGTCAGGTACGGTTCAAACTGGGAATGGAACCTCTTCTGCGGCAATGGTACCGCAAGTTGAGGCAGCTCCTTCAGGAGCGGTATCAGCTATAGGCTCAGAAGCAGGAAAGGACGAAGATTTGTGAGCTTTCTCACCGACGATTATATCCGCACCGCTATCAGCAAACCGCCTCCTCCACTCTCCGGTTTGGACGCACAGCTTCATTCCATGGTGAGAACCCTGAAACTCGGACCCGGCAACCTCGGTGAGCTGCTGGCTCGTGCCCAAGAGATCGATGACAAGGCCCCGGAGTGGGAAGGGCTCACCGACGGTATCCTTCGTAAAAAACTGTTGGACTTCAGGGAAACCTTTAAGCGAAAGAGAAAGGATTATGAGGAGCTCATCCCCGACGCCCTGGCAGCCGTAAGAGAGGCGGCGTGGCGGCGCGTAGGACTCCGCCCGTACGTCGTTCAATTGGCAGGGGCACTGGCTCTCTACCGGGGATTCGTGGTGGAAATGGCTACCGGAGAAGGCAAAACCCTGACGGCAGCTTTGACATCGGTCCTGAAAGGCTGGATCGGGCTGCCCTGTCATATCATCACGGTTAATGACTATCTCGCTTCTCGGGACACCAAGTGGATGAAACCCCTTTACGAATTCTGTGCCGTATCCGTTGGATGTGTTTTAGGAGACATGGACCCCGATACGCGAAGAGAAGGACACGGTCATGACGTCACCTATACGACAAACAAGGAAATCGTGGCCGATTTCCTCCGAGATCGGCTCTGGCTGGGAAATCTCCAGCAATCCGGCCGCCGCCAAATCTCTTCCCTTCTCGGACAGGTGTCCGAGATCGAACGAGGCCTGGTCATGAGAGGCATCCACTTCGCTATCGTGGATGAAGCGGACAATATCCTCATAGACGAAGCGGTGACACCACTGATTATTTCCCGGGCCACCCCCAACGACGTACTCATAGATGCCTGTCAAAACGCCCACGAGATAGCGGAATCTCTAGAGGCGGGAAAGGACTACGAGATCGACACGAAATACAAGGAGATCGAATTCCGGCCCGGCACGCGGGAACGACTGACAAAGCGGATACGGAGCACTACTTCGACCTTTCGCGGCATCGAAGGCTACCTGGAGTTGATCCGCCAGGCCATCACTGCTCGGGAATTCTTTCACCTGGATGAACAATACGTGATTCAGGACGACAAGGTCGTTATTGTAGATGAGTTTACCGGAAGGCAGATGCCCCAGCGAACATGGCGGGCGGGCCTGCATCAGTTCATCGAGGCAAAGGAAAACCTCTCCATGACAACACCCACCGAAACCCTGGCGCGGTTAAGCTTCCAGCGGTTCTACCGCTTTTTCGACCGGCTTTCGGGCATGACCGGTACAGCCAGTGAATCGGCTCAGGAGCTGTGGGACATCTATCAGCTTCCCATGGTGAGGATTCCGGAAAACAGGCCCTGTCAGCGGAAGATCCAACGTTCGCGAATCTTTACCGATGAGGAATCGAAATGGCAGGCGGTGGTGGAGGATATAGAACGGCTTCACAAAGAGGGCCGTCCGGTGCTGGCCGGCACCCGCAGCGTCAAGGCCAGCGAGAATCTGGCCGGCCGATTGGAGCGGATAGGTCTGTCCTGCAATGTGCTGAATGCGGTGCGCCACAGTGAGGAGGCGGGAATCGTGGCCATGGCCGGTCAAAAAGGCGCCATAACCATCGCTACCAACATGGCGGGAAGGGGGACTGACATACGTCTCGAGCACGGAGTAGCCGAAGCGGGGGGGTTACATGTAATCGCCACGGAATGTCATGAATCCCGACGGATCGATCGCCAGCTCTTCGGTCGATCCGCCCGGCA
Organism: uncultured Spirochaetaceae bacterium; assembly: GCA_965371685.1. GTDB lineage: Bacteria > Spirochaetota > Spirochaetia > SZUA-6 > CAZLRN01 > CBDUZM01. The sequence continues at coordinate 5,324 of CBDUZM010000181.1, forward strand.
GGGTGATCCGGGCAGCGGACGTCTCTTCGTCAGCATGGAGGATGAGCTCATCCGCAGGTTCGTTCCTCAGACAGTAAGGAGAAGCATCCGGTTCCAGCTCCGGAGCAGAATCCCGGGGGCTAGGTTGGCAGGAGTTGCCGCCATCCGGTGGGCTCAGACAGCTGCCCAGCGACTCGCCTACCGCCGGAGAAAATCTGTTCTCAAGATGGATACCTGGCTGGAGGATTCCCTCTCCTTTGCACAGAGAGATGTTTCATGAGGATCCTGCACACCGGAAAACATAAAAAAAGCTTTCTTGACAATGTGCGTGAAAAGTACTACCAAAGTATAGATATGAAATCAATACACCCTTTTCTTACTGTGCTGCTCATCGCCCTCTTTTCCTGCGGGATACTTTTTGCCCAGGAGGAAGATGCCTCCATTGATGCAGAAAAGGAGGCGTGGTTTTTTGCAGGCCCTCGTTTGGGCTTAACGGGAGTAACGCAGAGCCGCGATTCATTCGATGCCGCCATACAGAACATTTATCCAAGTAATCGCAAGTATTTCCCCCTCTACAGCCAGCTCGGATTGGGTTTCGAGCAGCGCATCCAACTCGGAGATGGGGGGAGCTCTTTAACTTTCCAGGAGTTGGGTTTCGTCGGCGGATTGGATCAAAATGTCGCCCTGCCGAGTTTCTCTTTTTTCTTCACTTTCAAATTCGCCTTTGGCTTCGAACTGGGTTTGGGACCCGAGATCGGTATAAAGGCGCCCAACGGATCGATCGAAGCCGACCTCTCTCTGGTCTATTTAATGGGCTGGACATTTGGAGCCAATGGGTTCTCAATACCCATTTATTTCTCCATTATACCGACACCCACAGGCGGTTATCCGAGGATGAGTCTCTATTCGGGGATCAACTTCCCCATTCGCCTGGGCGGATTGTTCGATAAATTCAAGCTTCAGATCTAATTTTCCTTCTTTTTCTTTTCTATCGTATCGACCTGTCCCATCAGCCAATATGCCAGCGCCCTGGCTTGTCCCGGACTCATGATGATCCCCACCTGAGACTGCCGTGTAAAAGGCAGACTGGGAGGATTACGTTCGATCTCCGGCCCGATCCCGTCAGGGGTGATAG
>CBDUZM010000182.1:0-6431 GCA_965371685.1 uncultured Spirochaetaceae bacterium
GTGTTCTTGGGATAGGCTATCTATAATCGCGGCTGCGGTAACGTGGTTGTGGTGGCCCCCACGCCCGCAGCCGACTTGGTAGAAAAACCCAACGACCGGGGAGCGAGCCGCTTTCACATTATGCGTGCCTGTGAGGACAGCCTGCGCCGCCTGAAAACAGACCGGATCGATCTATATTACCTTCACGTGGTGGATATTTCCACGCCTCTGGAGGAAATTTTAGGCACACTGGAGACCCTTGTTCGCCAGGGTAAGATTCTGTATGCCGGCACTTCCAAGTGGCCGGCGCCGCTTATTGTGGAGGCTATTGCATTGAGCGAGCGTTATGGTCTGCCGCGGCTGGTAACCGAGCAGCCGCCTTACCATCTTTTGGACCGAAGCATCGAGAATGAGCTCGTGTGGACCTGTATGCGCCATGGTATAGGTATCGTTTCCTTTTCGCCTCTTGCAGGGGGGATTCTTTCAGGAATGTATCGAATGGGAAAGAAAGCTCCACCTGACAGCCGTTATGAGGGAGCAGGTCCGGATCACACACGTCTCACACCTGCTGCGCTGGATGCTGTCGAAAAATTACTGCCCATCGCTGCGGCTAAAGGTATTCCGCTTACAGAATTTGCCCACGCCTGGCTGCTGCAGCGGCCGGGAATCACTGCTCCTATCGTGGGTCCTCGTACTGTAGAGCATCTTCAGTCCGCCATTCATGCATGTGATGTGAAGTTGAGTGACGAGGAGCTTTCCCTAATAGACGAAATCGTGCCGACAGGCAGAGCCGTCAACGATTATTATGATGCCGTAGTCTATTCTCGCATGCGTAAAGCGGTGAACAATAACGATTTAAATATTTATTGATGTGGTTATGATTCAAGGCTCAAATGACTTCTTGAGCAAAGATATGGAAATTTTAGATTGCAATACCTGTATCGGTTTCCCCTATGCGCCGTCTCTTCCGGTTGAAGCTTATGCAGAGACGGGAGAGGCGCTTCTGGAACGGATGGCCTTCTGCGGGATTCACCGTGCTCTTGTAAGGCATATCGCCATGGAAGAGGAATCCCCCGTAGTTGGAAACCGGATGGTAATCCAGGAGACTCAATCCGTAGGCACATTGACGCCGGCGTGGGCCATCCTGCCGTCTCAGACCGGGGAGCTTGGAACACCCCGGGAATTTACTGCAGGGATGAAAGCAAACGGTGTTCGTGCTCTATGGGCCTTTCCTTCCAGGCACAGATACCTGCTCAACGGCACGACATTTGGAGAGCTGTTCGAGGTGATGATCGAACGGCGTATCCCGCTTTTTATTTCCGCCGTGGAACAGTCAGGCGGTGTTGGAAGTTTTGCCATGATAGAGGCTCTCTTCCGGGATTTTCCACGGCTTACCGTGGTTGTGACAAATCACGGCTGCTGGGGAGAGGATCGTCTTTTCCGTCCCCTGATCGAGCGGCATGAGAATTTTTATATCGACACGAGCCGCTACGAGCTGGCCGGTGGTATTTGTGATTTTTTCAACCGGTACGGACCCCACCGGATGATTTTTGGTACTGGTTTCCCGGAAACTCCCATGGGCGGGGCGCTGCTGACATTGGCCCATGCAGAAATTCCGGACGAAGCCAAAGAGGCTGTTTTCGGGGGCAATCTGAAACGCCTGGTTGAGGAAGTGGCTAAACAGTATCCTGAGGTGATAATCCTTATGGGCCATTCGGGTTACGGCGAATGGGACAGGGCTATCGGAGTCGCGAGAGACTATCCAAATGTGTTCCTGGAACTCACTGCCGCTTATCATGCCAACGGGATTATAGAAAAGATGGTGAAAGGCGCCGGCTCGCATAAGATGCTATTCGGTACCGATCTGTCCTGGTTCGATCCTCATTACGGGATAGGTAGGATGCGTCCTTTTTGCCCGCATAACTGATGAAGGCCGGCATAATATCCTCCACAGGAACGCGGAGACGCTGCTGGGGGAGCTCAAAGCTGTGGAGAAGGCCATAGAGCTTAATAAGCTGGATAAACAGCCTTATGAATATCTGCCTCTTGTAGAGCAGGCAGGCAGAGTCAGCAGTAAGTTGATCGAACAGGGCCGTCGTCTACTCTCACATGTGTAAAGCGGGAAACAATTTTCTTTGACACCCGGTGTGAGATCTGGAAACTGGTTAAAGAGGAGGTTCGGAAGCTGGCTTCCCCGAAAGGGGGACTGGAGATGAGTGGGGGAGATCTATCAACCTCCGCCGCCGGATAGTGTTGATACGCATTGTGAGACTTTGGAAGCATTTCGTGTATATTGGTGGGATAGCTCGAAGCGAGCTTGAATTTGGCTAGGAAATAAAATGATTCCAAGAAAGGAAATAGCTAGTAAACACTGCGAATATTCCGGATTCCCTTATCACCAAAGGGCTTTTTGATAGTGTTTGAGAATGTTTTCATCTTTTGTTAGCAAAGGACTATCGTTGATTTGAGCATGGGCGGTTATAATCCTGTCGAAAGGATCACGAGTCCATTTCAAGTCCAGGGCTTTCGAAATTACTTCAACAAAAGATTGTTCACAAACCTTCAGTCCTGTTTTTTTTATCAGGTAATCAATTATAATGTTGGCGTGTTCAGTAATTTTCTCAATTTCAAAGAGATATTCAAGCTCAAGAATCACGATGGGCGAAACGGCAATATCATTTGATTCAATTTGTTCAACTGCTCTTTTTGAAAACAGCTCAATATTCTTCTGGTACAGCCAGATTAGTACATGGGTATCAAGATAAATCAAAGTTCTTTTTCTCCATTCCATATCCCAGTCCAGTCGATATGCACAAAAGACTCAGGATCACCATTAATAATTTCATGTTTTTCTAGAAGACTGAACTTACTTCGGGACTTTTCAGGCACAATTTTTAATTTATGTCCTTTGCGTTCAACTTCAACCGGAATCCCATCATTAATAACCTGGTCGAGGATATTATAGAGATTCTGTCTTAGTTTTGTTGCTGAAATACTCATTTTTACCACCTGCCCGATATAATAATTAATAATATTAAATAATATTAGATATAGATACGTTTGTCAAATGAATAACGTACGTAAAACACTTTTTATTATTGCGAATGAATAGGGATCTTTATGATAGTCGCCTATTTCCCCAACGCTTCTCTGGCTTCTGTCAGGACTTCCCGGGGGGTTCCCGATGCATCGACATCTGTGAGCAGTGCGGCTTTTTGATAGTACTGGATCAGGGGCTCGGTTTTTTCTTTATACACTTTGATTCTGTTTATAATCGCTTCTTCTTTATCGTCTTCTCTCCTTATCAGGACTCCGCCGCATGTGTCACAGCGTCCGGATTCCCTGGGCTTCATATATTCTATGTGGTACACGGCGCCGCATTCCGGGCAGAGCCTTCGTCTGGTAAGCCGCCGGATTATCTGCTCATCGCTTATCGCCAGGTTGAGCACTTTGTCGATGCCGGTTATAGCAGCCAGCGCTTCCGCCTGGTTAATGGTCCTTGGAAAGCCGTCGAGTATAAAGCCTTTGGCTGCGTCTTTTTTCTTGAAGCGTTTCTGAACCATCCGGACGGTAATATCATCGGGAACCAGATCGCCCTTCTCCATGATAGCCCTGATGTTTCTGCCCAGATCGGTATCTTCAGCAGCCATTTCTCTGAAAAGATCGCCTGTGGAGATCGATGGAATTTTATAATCCCCGGACAGCTCTGCGGCCAGAGTCCCCTTTCCCGCGCCTGCCGGTCCTAACAGAATAAGTCTCATTTCACGCCTCCTTAATCAATTCTCGGACAAACGGTAAGAGGGATCAACACCATGTGGGCCTCGATACTCTGTTTTCCCTTGCATGAAAAGAAGCGGAAGGCTAATATATAGAAAATGAATATTATTTCCTCTGTCGAACAGAAAGCGCTGGAACGAAGCGGGCAGAAGCTCATATACTCTCCGGTCGAGAAGATCGGCGTGATCGTAGTCGACAACTTCCCGGCCCTGGGAAAACTGGCTGCCCTTCGGTTTCTCGAATGGGTCCGGAAACATCCCGACGGCGTCGTTTCCCTGCCCACCGGCAAGACACCGGAGTTCTTTATTAAAGAAGTCAGGCGTTTTATGGAAGGTTGGGATGACCTGCCGGTGCAGGAAGAGCTGGAAGCCTCGGGCATCGAGCTGGCCGGGAAAGTCAGTTTCGAAGGCCTTCGTTTCGTACAGATAGATGAGTTTTATCCGATCAGTCCTCTCCAGCACAACAGTTTTTATCACTACGTGAACAGCTATTATCTCAAAGGCTTCGGGATGAATCCGGGGAATGCAATGCTCATCGACTGCAGCACTATAGGTATACCCCGCGGTAAGACACTGGAGGAGATCTGGCCAGACGATGAAGTCGATTTAAGCCTCCGTTACCGGCCCGGGCACACCCGACTGGAAAGGCAGCAGAAGGAGGTGTTGGAACGAATCGATCAGTGGTGTATCGAGTATGAGGACAGGATTCGCTCCATGGGCGGTATCGGTTTTTTCCTCGGCGGAATCGGGCCGGACGGCCATATCGGTTTTAATATTCGCGGCTCCGATCTCTATTCCACGACGCGCCTTGCAGTAACCAATTACGAGACCCAGGCGGCGGCGGCATCCGATCTCGGGGGAATCGAGGTTGCCCGGCGAAGGCTGGTCATTACCATCGGTCTGGCTACGATTACATATAATCCGGACTGCATAGCTATAATCATGGCTGCCGGGGAGTCCAAGGCAAGAATTGTTGCCGATTCGATCCAGAGTGAACGCCATATCCGCAACCCCGCCTCGGTGCTGCAGGGCCTGAAGGCTTCCCGTTTCTACCTTACGATCGGTGCAGCCGATCTGCTTAGGGCCCGTCAGCGGATGTACTATGAACAGGCCGAGCACCTTTCTGACATCGAGATTGAACGGGCGGTCATCGATCTTTCCCTGAAGTTGGGGAAAAAGATCACCGCGATGGATGAGCAGGATTTCAAATCTGAGCCTCTGGCGGCGGAAGTGTTTAAAATTGCGTCCCGGCAGCTTTCCGGCAGCGGATCCGCCGTTGAAAGAATAACCTCCCGGGTCAGCGGGCGGCTCATGCAGAAGATAGAGGCAGGTATCCGCATCCGGCGTGATTGCGCCTTTCTACATACCGAGCCCCACCACGATGATCTCATGCTGGGCTATCTGCCCTATATTGTCCGGCATATACGCGAGGCCAGCAACCGCCATTTCTTTGCCACACTTACAAGTGGTTTTACCGCTGTTACCAACATCTTTATGCTTAACCAGTTGAAAAAACTTAAAAGTTTTATCCAAAGCAGCGCCTTCACCGACCTTTCGGCAGAGAGATACTTCAGACCGGGAAGCCAGGTCTACCGCAACCGGGACGTCTGGCAGTACCTGGATGGTGTGGCAGCCGGATCGCGTGCCATGCAGGACGACGGGGAGATGCGTCGCCTGTATAGAAATATGGTCGAGGTCTTCGAAGAGCGGGACCTGAATATACTCACAAACAGAATCAACGAGTTGATCAGCTATTTTGAAACCCAGTACCCCGGCAAGAGAGACCTGGATTATATTCAGAAGCTGAAGGGAATGTGCAGGGAATGGGAGGCAGACTGCCTTTGGGGATATTTCGGGTGGAATTCCGAATCGGTCAGGCATCTGCGTCTCGGTTTTTACAGGGGAGAGGTTTTTACCGAAGAGCCCAGCCTGGGCAGGGACGTACAGCCGATTCTCGATCTGCTGCGTGAGATCAGGCCCGATGTAGTCAGCCTGGCCCTGGACCCCGAAGCCAGCGGTCCGGACACCCACTATAAAGTGATGCAGGCAGTCACCGAAGCCTTAAGGATTTACTACGAGAAGGAGAACGGCGCTGATAATATCCGCATCCTCGGATACAGGAACGTCTGGTACCGTTATCACCCAAGCGAAGCCGATCTTTTCATTCCTGTCTCTCTGAATATGTTCTCACTTCAATACAGCGCCTTCATGAACACCTTCATATCCCAGAAGGAGGCTTCGTTCCCCAGCTACGAGCACGACGGACCTTTCCCGGAGCTGGCTCAGAAAATCCAGGTGGAGCAGTACCAGATGCTTAAAACCTGCCTGGGCCGGGAGTTTTTCTACGAACATTCCAGCGCACTCTTTCGGGCTGCACGGGGCCTTGTCTTTCTCAAGGAGATGAGCCTGGAAGAGCTCTACTCCCACTCCCGGGAATTGAGAAGGAGCACTGAAAATCTTTAGTTCTTACCTTTCTCAAACTGCACCAGGATGTCAATTTCGCTTACTTCACGCTGTTTTCCTGTGGCATAAGATCCGAACAAGCCGATACTGGAGATACCGTAATTCGTAATCGTGGGTCTATTTCGAAGGGGTCATCTATTAGGCAATGTCAAATTATCATATAACTTCTTTACCGATGTCTCATTTCGCGTAGAAATGTTTTTGAAATGGGTG
>CBDUZM010000183.1:0-6420 GCA_965371685.1 uncultured Spirochaetaceae bacterium
CAAAAGGATCTTTATGATCGTTTATTAATGGTAAATCACAATATGAAACTGCCTCTTCCGGATCAAGACTAATCATTGAAAATCCCATTTTTTCTGCATAGTTAGGGAGTAGGAGGATATTTAAACCTGAAAATGAATATTTTTTCATTCTTACTTTAAGAGATATTTCCCAAAGTGATATAGTACTAATAGAAACAATATTATCTCGATTTTTTATGATTGTATTTGCTTTTTTACTTAATTTAGTGGAATCAATTATTGACCAAATAAATGTATGTGTATCTAATAAATATTTCATATACCAAGGAAATCTTCTTCAGTTATTTTCCCATCACCATGTATTTTGAATGTAGCTTTGTTATCAAGGATACCTATAATCCTATCTGATTTATCTTCTTCTAAAGGTACTATCATGGCAATTGGCTTTTTTGATTTACCATACAAAATTTTAATTTTCTCACCATTTTGTACAAGGGACAATAACTGCGAAAAATGAGATTTTACTTCAGCGACAGATAAAGCTTTCATACTCTAAATATGCAAATTCAAAATATATTTGTCAAGTTGGTCAAGATAAATTGTTGAAGGAATTCGGATTACCCCAAACTTTTATAAATTTCATTTTAGCTTGATGACTCTTTTTTTTATGGAAACAACAAACGGCTGGAAACTGCCCGGATTATTTCAAGGATCTTCTCGTCACTCAGGATAATGGCTGATTCGAGAATCCTGGAGACAGGAAGAGGAACATCCAGTGAGTTGATGCAGACCGGAGGGGCATCAAGGTAGTCGAAAAATTTCTCGGTGATCTGCGCTGCTATCCTGGCGCCTATACCCTGGCTGGTGGGTGCTTCCTCTACGATTACCACGGTCCCCGTTTTCTTGACGGATTCGCCTATGGTCTCATAATCGATGCCCGGCGGATCGACAGTTCTCAAGTCGATGATTTCAGCAGATACATTATCGTCCTGCAGTTCTCGGGAAAGATCTTTTAACCGACCGACCATAGCGCCGTATGCTACTACGGTCACATCCTTTCCGTCACACACCACAGAAGCCTTGCCGAAGGGGAGGAAGTAGTCCGTCGAACCGGCAGGTATCAGGAACATCTTATTGTAGAGAGAATGGTGCTCCATGATTAGAACGGGATCGTTCGACTGCATGGCGGTGTTGAAAAGCCCGATATAGTCGTAAGCATTACTCGGAGCGACGATCCTCCATCCGGGGAAGATTGAGAAAAGGGCGGCGGGATCCATTGAATGCTGGCCGCCGTATCCGCATCCAATAGCGATGCGGGTGCGCACAACAATGGGCAGATCGAATGTTCCACCGAACATGTAGCGTGCCTTGCCGATCTGATTGAAGAGCTGATCGGCGGCTACCAGGGAAAAATCCGGAAACATCAGTTCCACAACAGGATGAAGCTCCAGAGCGGCGGCGCCGTAGGCAAGGCCGACAAACCCGCATTCGGAAAAGGGTGTGTTGTAAAGCCTTCCAGGAAATCTATCGGGCAGCCCTTTCGTTGCGCCGTACGCGCCTCCCCCGAAATTGGCCACCTCTTCTCCAAGGACGAAAACTCCTGCATCCTTTTCGAGCCATCTTCCCGTTGCGATAGATATTGCTTCCACGAAGGAAATCTCTCTCAGTTCTGAGAAATCCCCTTTTTCACTGTAGATGATTTCCGCCAGCTCCGCACCATCGCTTCTCATACCCGATTCAACCGTACAGGCCGACGGCCATAGATGGCTTCGAACTTTACGCGGGGTCTCATCGAGGGTGCAGAAATCAACGGCCCGTTCGACACATTCCTTTGTCATCGAACGGATCCTGTCAACATCCTTCTCCTCGATCACACCTGTGTCGGTCAGTAATAAAGGGAACCTGGAGACTGCGTCTTTGGCGCGCTGTTGCTCCTCCTCCCGTTTATCTCTGTAGCCGTAAGCGCTCCCCGGCTGATCGCCTCCGTGATGCATGTGCCGGTAACACTTTACTTCAATTATGTAAGGCGCCCCTCCATTTCTGAGATCTCTAGAAGCTTCTTCAACAGCCAGGTACATGCCCGAAACATCGTGGCCCTCCACAACTCTTCCCTTCATTCCGTAACTAACGGCACGCAGGGAAAGATTTTCCACCGCAGAAGAATCTTTCACGTGGGTGGCAACGGCATATGCGTTGTTTTCAATAAGGTAGATGATGGGAAGCTTCCAAAGGCCGGCGAGATTGCATGATTCATGAAAGGCGCCCTGATTAACGGCGCCGTCCCCGAAGAAACAGACCACGATGTTGCCTGTTTGGTTGTACTTTTCGGCAAAAGCAGCGCCGGTGGCAAGAGGGATTCCACCCCCGACGATTGCGTTTGTTCCCAGCACTCCCGCTTCTTTGCAGCGAAGGTGCATGGAGCCGCCGCGACCGCCGCAGCAGCCTGGCGCCAACCCCATAATTTCCGCCAACACATTAGTCACGACTTCGCAGGCAATGCCTGGAATATCGTCCTCGATGGGGTCCCAGCTTTCTTCCAGCACATAGTTGACGGCTTTGCTTATAAACTGGTGATGAGCCCTGTGGCTTCCTGTTATCTTGTCTTCCTTTTTAAGGGCGCCGACAACTGCCGCAGCCGCCGCTTCCTGACCGATGCTCGAATGGACGGGCCCCCAGACACATCCCTCTTTCTGCAGGGAGAGCAGGGTCTCTTCAAATTGCCGGATCAGCAGCATGTCGAAGAGAATTCTTGAAGCCTTTAAAGGACCGATGGATTTCAGGTCCTGTTCTTCTCCCGTCCATTTCTGCCAGTCAAAATCAGGATGGAGTTCTTGTCTTTTCATCTCTCTCCCTTCGAATGGTGTTGTACTCATCGATCATCCTGGCGAGATCTTCGGCTGACAGTACGGCGCCTTCTTCGGTGGCTTCTTTTAAAAAGCGCGGCGGCAAATTGTCAGACTCATCCCCTATGCCTTCCCGTCTGTTGTAGAGACGGGTCTGCTGTGTAATTCGGTTGGCAAGAACCTCGAGATCCTCCCTGTCCATAACCTGTCCGGTAGCAGCCTTTATAATGGCGCCCAATTCATCCCACAGGATGAAGTCTCTGAAAAAACGGCAGAGGATAAGAGAATCGAAGAGGGCGGCTCTGTCCTCGTAGTCGATATGAAGCTTTGCCTTGCCCTCGATTTTATCTTTTTCTATCTGTCCTGAAAGCTCCGCCTTGTAGAATGTACCCCTGAGGTGACACGCTCCTCTTGCTGCGGTGGCATAGGAGAGGCCCATTCCTTTCAGCACTCTGGGATCAAATCCTGCCGGTTCGAGCCCTTTTACGTGGACAGCCAGATCTGAAAGGTCCAGCTCGTGCGCCGCTCCCCTTATCCCATCTGCTAAAATGGCGCCGGCGCCCTCTCTGCGGGAAATAAGCCTGTACAACTCTGCTATCCTGTCAGGCTGATTGTAGTCAATAGCGAAGTCTGTTTTACCCCGCCTGTAGGCTTCAACAGCAAAGGCCGAGATATTGCCGGCGCTCATGGTGTCCAGGCCCAGGCGGTCGCAGATGTCGTTGAGATAGGCCACCTCTTCCGCACTGTCGATCATGTTAAGCCCGCCAATGGCATATAATGTCTCATATTCGGGTCCATCTATCTCCAGCCCCCTGTGTCTTCCCTTTTGGACCACCGACTTTTTGGTGCATTGTAAAAAACAGTTCGGGCAGCCGTGAATACCGGCATACATGTTTTCCGACAGGTAATCTGCAGAAAGGTTCCGCCACTTCTCGAAATGCCCTTTCTGCCAATACCGTGTGGGGAAGCAATTCTGGGCATTAGTCACAGCGACCTGGCTGGGCGTTCCGTAGTTGCGGTAGATTTCTGTGACCGGAGACTCTTTTCCTTTTTGAGCGACTGCTCTAATGACTTCCTTCAGCAGCTTATCGTCGGCTATTTCAGCCTTTTTCGATCCGCTGAAAGCGATACCTTTAAGATTTTTAGAGCCCAGGACGGCGCCCATTCCGCCCCTTCCAAGGCTTCGCCAGCGGTCGACTTTGATGCAGGCGAATTTGACCAGATTCTCACCTGCCGGACCGATCACCATTGCCCCTGCGCCGGGTCCTGAATGAGAGAGGATAAAGCTTTCCGTTTCCACGGTATCCTTTCCAATTATTGATTGGGCATTGAAAAACTCCACTCCGTTTTCATCGATAGCGATGTAGGAGAGAGACGGGCATCGACCGGTCAATAGTACCGCGTCGACGCCGCAGCCTTTGATCTTCGGCGCCAGAGCGCCGCCGCAGTAGGACTCACCGAAACCGGCTGTGGCAGGGCTCTTCGCATAGACTCCGAATCGTGACTGGCTCCACATCCTCGTGCCTGTAACAGGACCAACAGCAATTATAAAAACGCTTTCCGGAGCAAAGGGGTCTACGCCGACTGGATTTTTTTCCGTCAGGAGATGAGTGCCGAGCCCCTTCCCTCCCAGGGTTTTTTCGAGGACACTGTCTGGAATCTCCTCATACCGGAAGCTGCAGTCAGAAAGATCGATGCGGAGCAGTCTGTTAAAAAATCCTTTCATTTTAAACCTCGCGGACTTCGCAGACTTCTCCGTCCGGCCCGTAGAAATAAAACAGCCAGACTCCCGGTCTGAACTCCACCGGCTCGCTGAAAGTCTCTATACCCAGGCTTTTAAGTCTTTTATAATCGGCCCTGGCGTCCGTTGATGTAAAACCTATATGGATAAAACCGATATCCGCCTGGCTGCGGTCCGAAGGCAGGCTTCTCCCCCGGGGACGCCGGTATTCGAACAGCTCGAGCATCGTTTCACCGCTTTTAATATGGGCTATACGGGCGCTGCAGCCGGGAACGCCGGCTATCTTTCCCAATCCCTTCTCGGGCGGGCATTCGATAACGCGAATTACTTCGAGACCGAATATTTCCGTGTAAAAAGAGATCGATCTTTCCAGGTCCGATACACTCAATGCGATATGGTCTATTCCTTTAATCATATAATCGATCTCCGCCTAATCCATCAGAAAACCGCCGTTTACATCCAGGACAGCTCCGGTAATGTAGGACGCATCTTCCGATGACAGGAAAAGGACGGGCCCTGCAATTTCCTCCGGCGAGGCGAAATATCCCAGAGGAATGTTCCGTATATAGTTTTCCCTCTGCTCGTCCGATGCCGCGCGGTTGATTGCGGTGTCCACAATGCCGGGCGCCACGGCGTTGACCCGAACGCCGTAGGGAGCGCCAAACAGGGCCATAGTTTTTGTTATGCAGGCAAGCGCCGCCTTGCTGGCGCTGTAGTGAGCGCCGACAGCGATGCCTCCTGTTTTTCCGGCAAGAGATGTTATGTTTACTATGCTCCCCGATTTTTGCTCCGCCATGGTCTTGAGACATTCCCGGCTCAATTGAAAGGGGACTGTCAGATTGATGTCCAGAACCTTCCGCCATTCCGATAAAGAGATGTCGGGCAGGGGTGTTCGAGGACAAATACCCGCGTTGTTGATTAAAATGTCGATGTGTTTTTCTCTTTCCAATACGTCCTCAACACAGCGCTGAATAAACACCGGATCCGAAAGATCGCCGGGAATAAAGCGAGCCTTCCCTTCCCTCTCAACATCCTCAGGACAACCGGCTATGTCCGTGGCATAGACGGTGGCGCCATGTTCTTCAAATTTTCGCCATGTTGCTCTCCCTATGCCTCCCGACGCTCCGGTAACCAGGACGACTTTGCCTTTGAAATCATTTTTCATGTCCGCCTCTCTAATACCCTAAGGTTATTCCGCCGTCGATGTTGAGTGTTATACCCGTTACAAAGGCGGCATCTTCGCTGCATGCCAGATACAACGCCGCTTTCCCGCACTCCTCAATCGTACCGATGCGGCCGAGGGGGTGCCTTCCGTAGATATATTTCCGCGCCGCGGCTTCGTCTTCCTGCTGCCCGAACCAGTCCTCTACGAGGGGCGTCTGGATCCAGCCGGGACATATTACGTTGACCCTGATGCCGTCGGAAGCGAAATCCAGCGCCATTCCTTTACTCATGGCGACCTGTCCGCCCTTGGTAGCCGAATAGGCGCCGGCGTTAGGCTGCCCCACAAGCCCGACCATACTGCTGATGTTAATGATGCTGCCTCTTGTTTTACGCAGATGGGGGATCGCATATTTTGAGCACAGGAAAGTGCTCCTCAGATTGGTGTTGATGATAAACTCCCACTCCTCTTCCGTAGTTTCCTCTATGTTTTTTGAAAGATGGTACCCGGCGTTGTTTACCAGTATATCGAGCTTTCCACAGGCCTTGATGGTTTCGTCTATCATGCTGCGGATTGATTCGCTGCTCGTAACATCCGTCCGGATATAAAGTGCCTTTCCCCGGGAAGCCCCCAGCTCCTCTGCCATCCTCTGCCCTGCGCTTTCTGTTCTGCAGACGATTACAACTCTGGCGCCT
>CBDUZM010000184.1:0-6381 GCA_965371685.1 uncultured Spirochaetaceae bacterium
CGAGGGTATTCAGAAGCTGGTCAGGCTTTCCATATCCGGCCTGAAAGATGAGAACATTGTAATCACCGATCAATCGGGCCGAATCATGAACGATTTCGAAGGTCGGGCGGAGGTAGACCGTCTCGAGCTGACGTCGAGAGAGCTCAAGCAGAAGCAAAATCTGGAGCAGGACTACAAGCGGGAGGTCCTAACAGCCTTGAGGGAGTTTTATTCCTCCGACCGGTTGACAATAATCAAGCTGGACATCGACTTTGACACGAGCAAGGAAACCAGCCAGACGAAGGAGCATTTCCCCATTACAGTAATACCGGACAATCCCAGGACGCCTTACGATGAATCGGAGAAGGTCCTCTCTACGACCATTTCCGCAGAGGAAAGCGAGAGGCACTGGAAAGGAACCGGCATCAATCCGGAGGGGCCTCCGGGCCAGGAGGGTCAGACGCCGCCCGACTATAAAAACCTTTCCAACTTCGTGGGTGAGCTGGACGAGGAAACGACGATCAGGAACGAGGCGATCAATGTAAAGAACACAACCAGGGAAGAAAGGCCATGGAACATCAAGCGGCTGACCGTGGGCATTGCAATTGACGGCATAACTGAATGGCGATATGATGAAAAGGGGGAGGTCGTTATGCTGCCGGACGGCAGCATTGAAAGGGAATACATCCCTGTACCCGACGAGGAGCTGGATAAAGTGGAGGCTCTCGTAAAAGGCGCCGTCGGCTACAGCCAGGAAAGGGCCGATGTAGTTACGGTAGAGCATCTCCGGAAGGACAGGAGGGAACAGTTCAAGGAAGAGGATGACCTGTTCCGAAGGCGGGAAAAGACCAGAGAGACCGTCTTCTGGGCGCTCATCGGCGTAGGCGCCCTGCTGGTAATCACCATTTTAGCAAGGATGTTTTCCAGGTACCTGGAAAGGAAGCGTCTCGAGAGGGAAGAGGAGCTGGCCAGGCAGCATCAGGCAATGCGAGAAGCCGCCCTGAGAAGCGCGGAGGAGGCCGGAGAAGATGTGGAGCTCTCCATCGAAGAGAGAGCACGGCAGGAAATGCAGGAAAATGCCGTCAATATGGCCAGGGAACATCCCGGGGATGTGGCACAGCTTATTCGAACCTGGTTAATGGAGGAATAGGCTATGGCAAAGACAGATACAGGAACTTTCACCACCACAGCGGCTTCGGGACCTTCGATAAAGAAGACGATGGGCGGTTCACATAAAAAAAACCTTACAGGCAGGCAAAAGGCGGCTATTTTTCTCGTAACCCTTGGCTCAGAGATATCCTCAGAGATCTTCAAAAACCTGAAAGAGGACGAAATCGAGCAGCTTACCTTCGAGATCGCCAGGCTCGAGAGCATTGAATCCGGTGACCGGGACCAGGTTCTTATGGAGTTCCAGGAACTGATGATGGCCCAGGATTTCATCTCCACCGGCGGTATCGATTATGCCCGGGAGCTGCTGGAAAAATCTCTCGGCTCTCAGAAAGCGGTGGATATAATAAACCGCCTTACCAGTTCGCTCCAGGTCCGGCCCTTTGATTTTATCCGCAGGACGGACCCGGCCCATCTTATGAATTTCATACAGCAGGAGCATCCCCAGACCATCGCTCTGATTCTGGCCTATCTCGAGCCTAACAAGGCATCGGTCATTCTGGGCAGTCTGCCGCATGAGATTCAGTCTGATGTGGCAAAGCGAATTGCGACGATGGACAGAACAGACCCGGCTGTGCTTCGAGAGGTGGAAAGAGTTCTCGAGAAAAAACTCTCCACCCTGTCCTCGGAAGACTATACATCGGCCGGCGGCGTGGAAAGTATCGTGGACATTCTGAATATGGTCGACCGTTCAACGGAAAAAACGATTATCGAGTCTCTGGAAGAGGATGATCCCGAACTCGCCGAGGAAATCAAGAAGAGGATGTTTGTATTCGAGGATATCGTGCTTCTCGATGACAGGGCCATTCAAAAGGTTTTACGCGAAGTGGATACCGCAGAGCTGGCCAAGGCGTTAAAAGCGGTGGATTCCGAAGTGCAGGACAAGATTTATCGAAATATGTCCAAGAGAGCGGCGACGCTGCTTAAAGAGGATATGGAGTATATGGGACCGATCCGCCTGAAAGATGTTGAGGAATCACAGCAGAGGATCGTTTCTATAATTCGAAAGCTCGAGGAGCAGGGCGAAATTGTTGTCGCCCGGGCAGGAGAAGAGGAGATGGTTGTCTAGTGGCGAAACATGTTTTCAAACCAACGGAAATAACCAATCTTTCCCGGAAAGTCTTCATTGAGCCGCCTCAAGCTGTGGCGCCTGAAGAAGAGCTGGAAACCCTTCCGGCCGACGAAGAGTATGAAGGACCAACGCTGGACGATCTTCGACGCGAAGCGGAAGAGTTCAGGGAGAACTGGGAGAAGGAGAAAGAGGAGTTACTGGCAAAGTCCCGGTCAGAGGCTGAAAAGATAGTAAAAGATGCGGAGCAGGTGGCTTTTGAAGAGGTAAAGAGCAAGAACGATCAGGCCAAGAAAGTCAGGCAGGAGGCGGAGACAGAATCGAAAATAATTCTGGATGAGGCTGAAAAGAAGGCGAAGGAATTAGAAGAACAAACCAATGCCAGGATGGGCCAGGTTGAGAAGGAAGCTTTTGAGAAAGGCTGTGAAGAAGGCCGGGAAAAGGGTTTTTCCGACGGAAAGGAAGAGATCGACCGCCTTGTCGAGAGGCTGAATGTCATCTTGAGCAAGGCAATAGAGAAGAGGAATGAGATAATCGATGACTCGGAAGACCAGCTTATCGACATGGTCCTCTTAATCGCTAAAAAGGTAATAAAGGTAATCTCGGAGAACCAGAGAAATGTCGTTGTCAACAATGTGATCCAATCCTTGAGAAAGTTGAAGAGCCGGGGCGATGTGGTTATCCGGGTGAATCTGGATGATTTGAAGCTGACCTCGGAACATGCAAGGGAATTCGTGGAAAAGATCGAAAACGTCAAGTCTGTGACAATAATGGAAGACACGACTGTGGACAGGGGCGGATGTATTATCGAGACTGATTTCGGCCAGATCGATGCCCGTATCTCTTCACAGCTCCACGAAATCGAGGAAAAAATTCTGGAGTTGATGCCAATCAGATCGAAGGGCAGTTAACTGCTCGATTGGGAGGTTTCCTTCTTCGTTGCTATTCTTTGAACGCCTGTTATGGGAGGGGTTATGGGCGTATTTGATAAATACACAGTCACATTAGAAAAAATCGATCCCATTAAATTTACCGGCGAGGTGCAGAAGGTGCATGGGCTTCTTATTGAAAGCCTGGGGCCCGTTGCCGTTGTTGGTGAGGTTTGCCAGATCGTTGTTTCCAAAGCCGGGAAAGCCATATGGGCGGAGGTAGTTGGGCTCGAGGGAAAAACGATCCAGCTGATGCCGTATGACGAGATGGAAGGAATTGAAGCGGGCTGCCCTGTTATTGCCATGGGGGAATCCCTGTCTGTTCCGGTATCTGGGCGTCTCCTGGGAAGGGTCCTGGATGCAATGGGGCGGCCGATGGACGGCAAAGGCGATGTCGGATCTATCCATTGGCAATCTATTTTCAATGCCCCCTCCCATGTCCTGAGACGCAAAAGGATAACCGAAAAAATTACTACCGGTGTCAGGTCTATCGACAGTCTCGCAACCGTGGGAAAAGGACAGCGCCTCGGTATATTTTCAGGAAGCGGCGTAGGCAAGTCCACTCTCCTGGGAATGATCGCCCGAAACACATCGGCAGACATCAATGTTATCGCCCTGATAGGCGAGCGCGGGCGTGAGGTAAGAGAGTTCATTGAGAACGATCTGGGAGAGGAAGGTTTAGCCCGCTCTGTCGTTGTAATAGCATCTTCCAACAAGCCGCCGCTGGCGAGAGTACGCGGAGCGTTTGTAGCTACTGCGATCGCCGAATACTTCAGAGACCTGGGCAAGGATGTAATGCTCATGTTTGATTCGGTAACCCGTTTTGCCCGGGCTCAGCGGGAAATAGGGCTGGCTACGGGGGAACCTCCGGCAAACCGGGGATTTACGCCTTCGGTTTTCTCTATTCTGCCCAAGCTACTGGAGAGGGCCGGGACTTCCGATAAGGGTACTATAACCGGTTTTTACACGATCCTGGTTGAAGGGGATGATATGGACGAACCTGTCTCCGATGCTGTCAGGGGGATACTGGACGGCCATTTGGTGCTGGCCAGAAGGCTGGCTAATCGAAACCATTATCCGGCCGTGGATGTGCTCGAATCCCTTTCCAGGTTGTCTTCAAGGTTGAACGGACCGGTAACTCAGAGGGTTATGGGTATTATCAGACGACTTATCGCCGTTTATACCGAAGCGGAGGATCTTATCAATGTAGGGGCTTATGTAAAGGGAAGCAACAAGGAAATAGACGAAGCCATTGAAAAAATGGAGGAGATAAACGTTTACCTACGGCAGGAGATAGAAGAAAAAAGCGGAATGGAAGAGACTATCCGAAAGGCCGGGGAAATAGTGGGAGTGGAGATCCCCGAGGAGGAATTGAGGTTTAACAAGACTCAGAGTCAGGTGAGCGAAGTATGAGACGTTTCCGGTTCCGTCTGGAAAGATTCCTGGAGCTCAGACGTTACTACGAGAGAGAGCATGAGCTGAAGTTGGCCAAAGTAACGGGCGCCTGTCTCATGATAGAGAGGAATATTCTTAACCGGCAGTCGAACATTGCCAGGACTATACTTGAAAGACCTCAAACCTCAGGGCCGGTGGATCTGGAAGCTTTTCACGCCGGCGAGATGTACATGGAACGGCTCGATCGGGAAATACACTCCCTGGAAGAGGAACTGACTGTAAAGGAAGAGGAAAGAACAGAGGTGCAGAAAGAGTACACAGAGGCTTCCAGGAGGAGAAAGGTGCTGGAAAAGCTGAAGGAAAAAAAGGAAGAGGAGCACGTGAAGGATCAGAAGAGAGAGGAATTCGAGATCCTGAACGATATCAACACCGGACGTTCCGGCAGGCGGAGAATCACGGGATAATATTATTTTTAATGCAAAAAAAGAAAATTAGAGATGGGGGTTGGTTTTGTTAAGATATAGTGTGCTCGGCGCCGGTTTGAGAATCGTTTTGCTCCTCCTTCTGGTTCTGGTGTTGTTTGTAGGAGGTTTGCTGTGGTTTGATTATCTCGAGCTCATTGATGGGAAACAGATAATCTCTCCCTTCTTAAAGCTGGTAGGCCTTGAGAAACCTGTAAAGCTGGAGGAAACTGAGGATCCTTTTCTGTTGGAGAAGGAGAGGTATGCAATGCAGATGGAATCCCTTACAATTCTTGAAGAAAATCTCGGTCAGCGCGAGCTGGCGCTCCAACAAAAAGAGGCAGAGCAGAAGCAGATCATGGAAGAGCTGGAGGAAAAGGAACGGGCTCTGCAGGAACGAGAAAAATCGTTTAATGAAAGGTTAAAAGAATACGAAAATAGGAGAGTGAGTCTTGAAGTAACAGCTGCCTATCTGACAGACATGCCTCCGCAAAGCTCAGTTGATATAATGCTTGCATACGAGGACGACATGGAGGTTATAGATCTTATCAGAACGGCGGACAGACTGGCGACTGAAAAGGGTGACCCTTCGATTTCAGCTTACTGGCTTTCCCTTATGCCGGCAGATACGGCACAGAGACTCATGCGAAAGATGAACAAAGGAATTGTGGAATAGGGAGATACTGGTTTTGATGGTAGATGCCCCTGTAATTATTGAAGCAGCCCAATTCAACACAGAAAACAAGGCAAACACCAGCCTTGATAAGGTTGAAGGCGGAGAAAAGGGCGGGTTTTCAACAATTATAAAAGAATTGCTTTCCGGTGAAAAAACATCGAAGAAGGCGGCTCAATCCGAATCTCTCAGCAAGGGAGGTTCGCGGAAAGCTGCGCGCCGTGTTGTTATGTTTGATGGTAAGGAAGTGGACCTGTCGAAGTTATTCGCCGCGGACAAGATGTGCGAAGCGGAAGGGAGAGAAAAGACCGCTCATGTCAAAGGCGGGAAGAAAGGCGCCGGAGAGCTGCTGTTAAAAGGAGCGGCTTGCAGGGATGTCGCAGTGAAGAGTCTTGAAGAATCCGAAGAAAAGGAAAAGATTGCAGAGGGCGATGAAAAAACCGCAAGGGCGGAAAAGTCAGTCACGTTGAAACCCGCGGAGAGGGAACTGCCGTTTGTGGAAAAAAAAGAGGATAGCCCCCCGGAAGCGGAAAAGGCGGTACAGGACCGGAATCCGGGCCCCAGGGTCGTGGTCATCGATCTTCGTAAGCACAAAGAGAAACAAGAACCGTCTGTGGGACAAAAGCAGGATAAATCCTTTTCCGATAAGTTCGATTCCGGGAAAGTATATTCTTTAGAAGAAGAAGGAGCGGCAAGACTTTTCGGTAG
>CBDUZM010000185.1:0-6369 GCA_965371685.1 uncultured Spirochaetaceae bacterium
AGTCCGAATAGAGGAACCGGAATATGGGCATGTCGTAGTCTCTGATGATGCCGGCAGCGAGCTGCATGTCTTTTTCAACTACTGCATCCCAGTAGGCGTGAGCGATCTCCGGTTTGAATGTCATGTGTATCGACATGTAGCCGTCGCAGCCGTAGGGCAGCATATCCATGTGGGTCTGTTTCTGGCCGCCGGCGAAAATGGCCCATTTGCCGTGAGCCATCAAACATGCCTGGCGGATAAACTCGGGGCAGTAGTCTTCTTTTAAGCCGGCGATGTTGGGAACCTCATCGAGGAGCAGCTGCACACAGTTGAGGGCTTTTCTTACACCAAGGGCGCCGAGAGATCCGCTCAGGACAAAAACAGGCAGGTTCTCGGCGATAGCGGCGTAGTAACTAACCAGGTCTCTTTCGGTGGCGCCCCTTATGGGAGGAAACACAATGGTCGCGTCCGCTCCCACATCCCGGGCATATTGAGCATACTCGACCGCTTTTCCGGTCCACCAGCAGTCTGAGGCGGCAATGAACATAACGCGTTTATCTATATGTTTTGCCGTGACCTTTGTAATTTCAGCCACTTCCCGATCCGTTAAGACCGTGTAGAGGCTGTCGCCCGGTGTGAGTAGAATGGTTTTGGTTCCGGCCTGGATTGTAAAATCGATAAAGCGCCTTAAGCCTTCGTAATCTATGGCCCCATCCCGGCAAAAAGGTGTGGCTATAGAAACAATGGGTCCGGTAACATGTTCTCTGTAAAAATCGATTTTCATGCTGCCAGTCTACAATATTCGGATAAAAGTGTATATTGCGTCCTGGGCAAATAAGGTATTGTTGAAACCGGCTGAATTGTGCAAACTCTCGGCTTAAGGAGGCAGGTTAAAAATGGCAGCTATCTGTAATATCATATCCGAAAATCTTGTTTTTTTAACAAGATTTTCGGATATGATAGCTTGAAGATGAACAAACCTTAAGAAAGGTTTATTCACTGCTAGCGGTTTCACCCGCACATTTTCTTTTTATTAATTCAATATTTATTGGGTTGCGGGTGAAACCTGCGATAGGAAGTAAAGAGGGAATTGTATATCCCGTCGCCTCAGCGTTACATGGCAACAACGGCAGGCATGCAGTATATCGGAACCGGTTTGCGAAGGGAGGAAACCCGGTCAAATGTATCGTCCAGTGATTGGAGCGATACCGTCAGGAAGCGTTATTCGGACGATAACGGCCGTACCTGGTCGGACTGGAAAATGATTTTTAAGGACAGACCTGAAAAGAAAGGTTTTGTACAGTCAGGAGGCCCGTCCCAGGATGGAAGCGGACCGTACGATCCTGCCTCCGAAAGGCAATGCACGTATTATGGGAAGGCGAGAGGCTCTTTTGCGATCACGGTTTCTACCAGCTTTCTACGGATAACGGCAAAACATGGGACCGCGGCCGTCTTTTCAAATATGAGAACGGGCCCGATTTCGATCTCGAGGACTGGGGCAATCCGGAATACTTTCGAACCAATGAAATGTACATAGGTGAAACTCTCATTCATTCCAATGGGAGCGTGGTGTTATGCACGACAGTCCCTGTAGAATACCGCGATGAGGAGGATGAGAAGGTTCCCGTGGTTTTTCCCAACACGTACAGGGATGGATGTGTAGCAGGTGTCATGTGTTTTATCGGGAGTTGGGATGCCGGTAAAGCAGACTACCGCTGGGAAACCTCTCAGAGAATTTTTCTTCCCCGT
The DNA here is from genome assembly GCA_965371685.1 of uncultured Spirochaetaceae bacterium. Classification (GTDB taxonomy): domain Bacteria; phylum Spirochaetota; class Spirochaetia; order SZUA-6; family CAZLRN01; genus CBDUZM01. Next base: position 1,729 of record CBDUZM010000185.1, read on the forward strand.
CGTATTTCAACACGGGGACTTGTAGAGCTCAATTTGAGCGAGCTGAAAAACGGAGATATCCTCCTTATCATGCGGGGATCGAACGCAGGTCTGGATCCATCCGAATGCCCGGGCCGGAAATGGATGTCTGTCTCCGGCGAGGGGGGGATGACGTGGAGCTCAATCACGGACCTTAAGTACGATACCGGAGAGCAGTTTTATTCTCCTGCTACTTTCGCGAAAACCCTCAGGTCTTCGAAGACGGGGAAGCTGTACTGTTTTCTCAACATCTCGGAAGGACCCGCTGAGGCAAACGGCCCGCGGCATCCTCTGTTAGTCGCGGAAGTCGACGAAGATAATCCCGCGATAAAAAAAGATTCTGTGACTGTCATCGATGCCCGCGATCCTGAGAAGGATTCAGAACATTTACAGCTGACTAATTTCGGATTGCTGGAAGATCGTGAGACAGGGAAGGTCGAGCTCTATATGACCCATCTTGGCGTCAGGGGGCCCGAGCCGGATATCTGGAAAGCGAATACCTACAGGTATATGATAGATTTCTATTAAACCGGTGTGCCTGGTTTGCCGGAGGGGCACGCCGCCAGGGAGGCGCTGAAATGCGGGTAAAATCCACCGGAATTGTTTACAGAAACCCGAGACCGAATCTGAGGGCTGTCCATACCTGGCATCCCTCTGTTGCGCTGAATAAGGAGAATGAGCTTGCGGTCGCCTACGACCTCGGCCAGGGGCCGGAGAGCCTCGATTACCGGACCTATATTTCGTTCTCAAGAGACGATGGAGCGGCCTGGTCGACGCCTGTCCGGCTTTTCAAGGATCCTGAAACCGGCAGATCCACTCACACGGTGAGAATAAGCGGGCTGTCCGGCGGCAAGCTGGCTGCCTTCGGGGGACTGCTCTACCGGGACAATCCGGAGGAAGGCCTTGTCAATCCCGATACATTCGGATACACACACATGGATCTTATCTATCTGACGAGCGGAGACGGCGGGCACAGCTGGGACGGCCCCCATATAATCGATCCTCCACTTACGGGTCCTTCCTTCGAGGTGTGCCACAGCATTATCGAGCTGCAGGACGGGAGATGGCTGGCGCCGACGAGTACCTGGAAGGGATGGAACGGGGAAGCGCCGAACGGCATGAAGGCTGTCGCCCTTGTATCTTCGGATAAAGGCAAGACATGGCCCGAATACATTGACGTTATTGATGATTATACACATGGCTTGATTCATTTCGAGCAGGGTATGACACAGCTCTCCGACGGTTCCCTTTTGGCTGCGGCATGGGTATTCGATGAACGAAGCGGCAGGAGCCTGCCCAATCACTTTGCCGTTTCAAGAGACGGCAGGTCGTTCTCTCCGCCGAGGCCGTTCGGCCTGAACGGCGAGACAGCCAAGCTGCTCTGCCTTCGGGACGGAAGAGTCCTCTGCCTCTACCGGAGGATCGACAAGCCGGGGCTCTGGGCGGAGACAGCCCGAATCGACGGCGATGAATGGGTCAAGCTGGACGAGGCGCCTCTATGGCAGGGTATCTCGTCTCATATGAGCGGTGAACGGTCCCACAGCGAAGAGCTCAGCAGTCTCAAGTTCGGATTTCCCAGCATGATTCAACTCTCCGATAAAGAGGTGTTCGCAGTTTTCTGGTGCCTCGAAGAGTGCATCCACAATATCAGGTGGATAAGGATCGAGGTATAGCGGACTGCCGCTTCTACGTATTATATAATACCACCTCCTTATTCCCGGAATTTAGGTTGATATAAAATCATGGTTTTGCATAATTAACGGTTAGATATGCAGAGGTATAATCAATATGAACGATGTGTACTATTGCCGTTTTCTCCAATCACGTTTGACTGATGCCGCGGATGGATCCCGTAAAGAGAAAGGCAAGTCAAAGGTGAAGCTCGTGCTCGGAGCGAGGCAGACCGGAAAGTCTACTTTGCTCAATCATTGTATTCAGCAGCCGGACCGAACGTTTTATATCAACCTGCAGGATCGTCGCTTGAGGCGGCGCTACGAGGTCGATGAAGGGCTGCTCATACGTGAGTTAACTGCGAGCAGGGATATTGATGCTGTCTTTATCGATGAAATTCAAAAGGTCCCGGGATTACTGGATGATGTGCAGTTCCTGCACGATCAGGATCCGCGCCGCTTTCGTTTTTTCCTGACGGGAAGCTCTGCCCGTCAGCTTAAGAGGAAGTCGGCAAACCTTATGCCCGGCCGGGTGCATGCGGCTAACCTGTCACCCGTTCTTCAGGCTGAACAGCGTCATTGCGAAATCCTTCCGCTGAAGATGGCGCGCGGAACGAAGTTCCCGAAACGAGATCTCGAGGACTATCTGATTTTCGGAAACTTGCCGGGTTTGTATCAGGAAACACGGTCATCGTGGTTGGAGACGCTTTCCGCCTATGTGGAACTCTATCTCGAAAACGAAATTCGCCAGGAACATATCGTTGAAGATATGGGGGCCTTCACCAGGTTCCTGCGTCTTGCCGCCCTGGAATCCGGTCAGCGCGTCAATTTCAGTAAACTGGCAGTCGCAGTTGGTGTCGCCGCTAACACGTTACGCAGCTTCTATCAAGTGTTGGAGGACACCTATACCGGCATTCGAGTCCGCCCTTTCGGAAGGAGTCGTAAAAGAATCTTGCAGGCGCCGCGTTTCCTTATCTTCGATCCGGGTGTTCGCCACCTTATGGCCGAACTGCCGCTAAATGACTTATTGCTCAAGCTTGATGCCGATCATATCTTTAAGCAGTGGGTTCTGACTGAACTCCACTACCGTTGTACGTATCTGGGTAAAGGATACCGGCTCTCTACGTGGCAGACATCGACAGGGGCAGAGGTAGATGCAATCATTGAAACACCTCTGGACGTCATTCCAGTTGAGGTGAAATGGACGGAGACCCCATCTCCCCGGGATGCCGCGCACGTGGAAACATTCCTGAACCTGCATGGTGAATATGGCAACCGGGGCTATGTCGTTTGCCGCTGCTCCAGAAGACAGCAGTTGACGGACAAGGTGACAGCAATTCCATGGAATGAGTTCTGATTTCTAAGCATGCCGCAAGAAATCATCCTGTTGACCAGGTATGAGGAGATAAGGGGAAGATGATTACTTATATGAATTCGAGAGAACGCGTACTTACAACGTTAAAGAGGGAGGAACCGGATCGTGTCCCCTATTTCGAGCTGGGCATCGATCGCGCGCTGGCACAGCGTTTGATGGGGTGGGGAGAGCCTTCAAGCCAGGCGGCCGACCTGGATATGAATATTTACAGCGTCGAGGAAGCCAAGGCGATAGCCTCCTTTTTAAAGATGGACAACATCTTTTATGTGCTAAGAGCGCCAGTGTATGCGGAAAAGGTTCCGGGGATGGACGGCAGGCTCTTCTACGGTGAAGGATTGATAAAGGACCCCTCCGACCTGGTGAAGATCGTACTGCCCGATCCTTGTGATGACACCCTCTACAGGGAGGCGGAGGAATTTGCGAAACAGAAAGAGGATTTTGCCTGCTGCATAATTACGAGGATCGGTATCTTTCCGACCATCCTCAGCATGGGAATAGAAACTTTTTCAATCGCCCTGTATGAAGATCGCTCTTTTATCGAAGCGGTTTTGGATGCCTACTGCAGCTGGACGGAAGTTATGGCCGAAAGAGCGTGTCAGCTGGGTTTCGACATATTTGTCTCCACGGACGATATGGCGTTCAAGAGTGCTCCCTACTTCTCACCACAGGTTTTTCGTGATCTGGTGCTTCCCTGGTACCAAAGAATTTCGCAGAAGATAACCCTTCCCTGGATAGTTCACAGCGATGGCAATATACTTCCTTTCCTGCCCGATCTGATGAGTGTCGGTATATCCGGTCTTCATCCGAATGAAAAAGGCGCCGTGGATATTCGTGAGGTGAAGCGGAACTACGGCCGCAAAGTCTGCCTGCTTGGGAATGTGGATCTTAATATCCTCGGGAATGGAACTCCGGATGAAGTGGACCGGGAGGTAAAGGAGCTGATCCGCGATATAGGGCCGGGCGGAGGTTATATGGTAACGAGCGGAAACAGTCTTGCAGGATACCTGATTCCTGAAAATGTGATTGCCCTTTCCCGTGCGGTTCAGAAGTACGGAAACTATCCTCTCCTATAGCTGCGTTCTAATCCCGCATAATCAGGTTTTCTGCAATGGCGTCGATGTCATCCTGATCCAGGTTGGTTTTTCGTTCAAAAGCAATTTCCTGATTAGCGTCCCGCAGTTTTTTAAGGAGACCGTATATCATTATCATCAGAATCTTAATCCCGGAAGACGGCTGATTCTTGATGAATTCAAGCAGATCTTGCCTTTGTATACGGAGCATGGTTGTGTTGTCGGTGCTGACTATATTGGCTGTTCTCTTTGCTTTTAAAAATATTCCGGCTTCTCCAAAAACTTCGCCTTCGCCGGTGGCACAGATAAATACTTCTTTTCCGCCGGCTTCCCTGACTGAAACGTTCACACTGCCTTCGAGTATGGCGAACATGTAGGGGCTGACTTCTCCTTCTGAGATTATCTTGTCGTTTTGTTTATATTTCAAGATAATGGCAAAATCAATTATCATCATCACTTTTTAAACTTTGAGATATCGAAAAATGATTGAATTTCTCAATTTTGATAT
>CBDUZM010000186.1:0-6368 GCA_965371685.1 uncultured Spirochaetaceae bacterium
TAGCCAAGGATCAACTCAAGCGGATCTTCTCCACTATCGATAACGGAGTCGCTTCCAACACAGAGGAACTGGTAGAACGGTTTAGCGGGCTTGAGAGCAAAATCAGGGGTATGGGATTCTATGGCGCAGACAGACCTTGGGAAGAACTCACCTGGGCATTCTTGCCTTTGGATGTAAACGGGACGATACGAAAGATCAAAGTGGATGAAGGAAAAGAATATACGCCGGGGAAGCGGGTAGAGAGAGAAGATGGGACCATCGGTTTGGCTTTCGGCGTGGAAGGCACACCAGAAGATTATCCCTGGATTCTGAAAACATCTGTCGCCCAAGTCTACATCGATGAGATTCTCCTGAAACAGCTCATTTTCTATCCTACGAAACTGACCAGGGAGTATCTGCTTCTGGAAGAAATCTTAAGAAAAGAACACGATTCTCATCCGATTACTCGGCTGGGAACGCTTTACCGGACGATAGAGAACGAGGTGATAGCTCCGGTGCCTGAATACTTGCAAAAACATAGCCAGTATCTGACAACAACACTAATGAGTTTCATCTCAGGTCACATTTTCCGGGAGCTGATAGAACAGAAAGTGGTCCATGTGCCCGATGATCTGGAGACGTGTACCAAGGGAATGATCTTTTGGCCACAGACAGCCACGTGGAAATAATAGATATACGGACCTAACTTGAAATCCGTACATTGCCGTTTTTTCTCAATCCGGAAAAGGTGCTCATTGTCAATTTTGCATTGCTCCTAACACCATTCGGGATAGTTTATGTAATTCTTCGAATTTTATTATTTTACCCATGAAGTATTGTCATTGTACATACAATATAGTAAATTATATTCGTGAGGATTGAATGGGATAGCAGGAAAAATGAGATAAATATAAAAAAGCATGGTATTTCTTTTGAACAGGCAAAAGAGATTTTCCATGACCCCTTACATATTTCAAAACTTGAGAAAAGATACAGTTATTTTGAGGAACGGTGGATTACAATTGGATCGATAAATAAGGGTGAAATTGTTATTGCCGCTAATTTTTTTTTTTAGTGATGAAGGAGAAGAAGTTATTAGAATAATATCTGCTCGAACAGCGACTTCGAGAGAGAGGATGCAATATGAAACATATTAATAATAATTACGAGATGAAAAAGGAGTATGATTTCACAGGCGGGATAAGAGGTAGGTTTTATACCCCTAAAAAAGTATCAATAACAATACGTTTAGATGATGATGTTTTATTATATCTTAAAAAACTTGCTAGCCTAAAAAAGGTAAAATATCAAACATTATTAAATAGTTTATTGCGTGAATATATGCAAAAGGGAGCCATCGATAGAAGCTGATTTTTCCAGTACCTCCTGGTCAAGGGAGAATAGTTCGAGCATGATTTTTCGAAAATTAGATCTGCAACAATTATTTTAGATTATTTCCGCAAAGGTACGGCACATTGTGCGTCAAGAGTAAGCTTGGCGCTTCTTGTCGGGTGAAAGTCCCGGCTGGGTAAGGCTTAGCCCTCGTGGGTGAAAAATTGCATCCAGCAGTCAAGCCGCTCTATTGCGCAGCTATTTCTCTGAGATTCACACTTTACATCCTATCGGAAATAGTCAAGATTTAGGACAATTCCATTGTTGGATGTAATTTTTCACCCACACGGGGATCGGCGATCCTTAAAATACATTTTTCAGGCTTGTCAGCGAATCCGCGATCATCTTCTCGAGCATCCGGTCTGAATAGTCTCTGCCCAACTTTGGCCCGCTGATTTCCAGGTAACCTACCAGATCCACAACAGGAAATCGGTCGGCATTCTCCTCGATCAGGCTCTTTAGTCTTTGGAGGTCTACTATACCTCTTTCCATCTCTGACTGTGAAAAGCCGAAGGTTTCTTCGAAGATACTGTTTGTATTCTTTAAGTGAAACTCCGCCGTATAAGGGATGGCATACTCGAAAAGACGCCAGTTGTCATATACCACATTGCCGTCCCGATCTGCATAGCCGTGACTGATGTCGGGACAGAGGTAGACCGGTACCGTCGTTTCCATATGGTTCCGATGATGCTCACCCAGGCTCTGCATGAAAAGGTTTATCTCTTCCGGAAGGGTAGGAGGCTCTGCCAGGCAGGACATGGGCTCAATATGCAGTGCTTTCAATCCCTTCTCTCCGGCAAGGCTCATGAGCTCTTTCATATGAGCCAGGTACAGCTCAATACTTTTTTCTTTATACTCCATCCTGTCCCGGTAGATTGAACCGGAGTTAACGCCGGTGGACTCGGCGCCGATAAGAGATGCAACGTGAATAAGGCGTTCGTAAATCCTCCTGGCAGCCCTCTCCATGTACCTGTCGCCTGTCAGGAAACCTCCCAGCTCTCTGTGGGTTGTGAAACAGCTCTTGATCAGGATGTTTTTCTTTTCCGCTTTTTTTTTCAGGTCCAGGTAAAAACCGTCCTCCAGATAGTACAGCTCGGGATAGCTTCCCATCTGCATATAGCGCACGTCCAGCTCGTTCATCAGCCCGAACAGCCAGTCAAAGCTGAAACGGTGCTCGATAGGATCGCTTTTCAACCCTACGTGGATATTCACTCGATACTCCTTTCTCAGCTGCGCCTGACGGCGGATGCATCCGGCTCGATAGCATCTGACCCGGATGTATCCGGCGTGACCGTAAATATCACCTTGCTGTATGAGCCAAAACTCCTGTCTGCAATCTGCCGGAAGGTTCCGGCGCCTTCCTTTAAGTCCGGTGTATGGGTGATGAGCGGCGCCACAGCAATGTTCCGGTCGAGGTGCTTCAGTGCCGTATTCCAGTCATTACGCCTGCGTGGAGCGATCCTGGAATTCCAGGTTCCGTAGATTCTCAACTCCCGTCTGAGAATGCCGGAGAAATCCTTCTCGTTTATGATAAATTTTCCCTGAAGGTTGCCGAGAAAAACCACTTCGGCAAATCTTCCTGCAGCCTGAATGGACTGAAGAAAGGTCTTGGGGAGACCGCAGGCTTCCACCACACAGTCGGCGCCGCCGGTTTCTTCCCGGATGAAAGACACGGGATCGACTTGCGCCGGGTTTACCGTCTTAAACCCCATCCTCCCGGCTGCCGAAAGCTTCTCCTCATCGATATCCACAACGACTACCGGCAAACAGCCGCGGATTCGCAGCCACTGCGCCGCCATGTTCCCAACCGGACCGCCGCCGAAGACGGCGCCCGTGCTCCCGGGCCTGATATGCAGTTTGTCGACGCCGTGGAGTGCAACGGCGCACGGTTCGGTCATAGCCGCATGCCGCAGATCAATATGACGGGGAACGGAAAGCAGATTTCTTTCCGGAACGTAAACGTACTCGGCGAATCCTCCGTTACGACGGGAGCCGAAGTAGTCGTAGTCGACACAGTGGGAATATTCAGCGATCCGGCAGGGGGTGCATTTTCCGCAGGGCAGGAGAGGATAAACGACGACCCGGTCACCCGGTGAAAAGCGGCTGCCTTTAAAGCTATCCTCTACCGTTCCTGAGAACTCATGCCCCATAATAAGGGGGTAGTGATAAGCTCCACCGCCAAAGGCTCGTTTTATATCCGAGCCGCAGATTCCGGAGTAGGCTACCCTGACTAATACAGAATCAATCCCTATCTTTTTGGGAAACTCTACCTCTTTGTACTCCAGAACCTTGTCTTTAACGAGAACAAGGGCTTTCATGATATCCATACTAATCGGATTTACCTGCATTTTCAAGCACTTGCTATATTGATATGACAATATTTGACTATAAATGCTTGCTAAATGAACGTATATGATTATAATCAAGAGGATGAGAGCAGCTGTCCTGGAAGCATTGGAACGGCTTGTCGTGAAAGATATCGATACGCCGGCGTGCGGTGATAACGAAGCAGTTCTGAGAGTCAGAGCCTGTGCTGTATGCGGATCGGATATCCGCATCTACCACTACGGAAACGATCGAGTGAGAATGCCTGCAGTTATAGGCCACGAGATAGCAGGCGAGATCGTGGAGGTGGGAAGCGGGGTTGCCGCATGGAAACCCGGTGATCGGGTGGCAATCGGCGCCGATGTGCCCTGCGGGACATGCCACTGGTGCACCAACGGAATGGGTACCAACTGCTCTGTCAACTATGCAATCGGTTATCAGTTCCCGGGAGGATTTCAGGAGTACATGCTCCTTAACGAAACAATCCTGAGCTACGGACCTGTGACCCGCATTCCCGACCATCTGTCTTTCCGGGAGGCGGCGCTGGCTGAACCGTTGGCCTGCGCCGTAAACGGTTTGGAGCTCGCCCGGTTCAGCTTGGGAAAGAGCATCTGTATCATCGGCCTGGGACCCATCGGCTGCATGATGCTGGAGCTGTCAAAAGTCTACGGCGCATCCAGGGTATTTGCAGCCCAGCGTTCTCGAGGTCGCCTGGAGAAGGCCAGGCAGTTTTGTCCGGATGCCCGTTTTATCTCGACCATGGATGAGGATCTGGTGGAAACAGTTCTCGAGGAAACCGGCGGAGAAGGGGTGGATCTGGCGGTCACCACCTCCGGTACGGTCCAGGCACACGAGGATGCCGTCAAAATGGTGCGCCACCGTGGTTATGTCAATCTTTTCGGAGGCCTTAAGAACCAGCCGAAGCTCTGCATCGACTCAAACCTTATCCACTACAAGGAATGCTTTGTCATGGGCAGCCACGGTTCTCTTCCCCGCCACCACAGAATCGCGGTCGATCTTATTGCCCGGGGTCTGGTGCGGGCGGATAGATATATCTCCAGGGTATTTCCCCTCGATAAGATACAGGATGCTTTCGATTACCATGAATCCCGAAAAGGATTAAAAGTCATTGTATCGCCTGAAGGATTAGAGGAGAGTAAGGCATGAAGAGGATAAAAGTAGCACCCTCCATGATGTGCGCCGATTTCCTGCATCTCAAAAAGGATCTGGATCTGCTCGAGGAGATGAAGGTGGATTACCTTCACATCGACATTATGGACGGCCATTATGTTCCCAATTTCTCCTTAGGCCCCGCTTTTTGCCGGCTGTTGTCGGATAACTCATCCATACCTCTGGACATCCACCTTATGATCGAAAACGTGGACAGCTATGTCCCGCTGTTTGCCTGTTTGAAAGGGGCGGTTGTGAGCTTTCATCCGGAAATTTCATACCATCCCCTGCGTACTATCGAGCTGATCAAGAGCCACGGCGCCCGTGCCGGAATAGCCATTGATCCGGCAATGCCTATAGAATCGGTTCGACATCTTTTTCCTGCGGTAGATATGGTGTGCATCATGACCGTCAATCCCGGCTATGCCGGCCAGAAACCGGCGCCTGGAGCTCTCGGTAAGATAAGGGAGTTGTCCGAATTCCTCGGTAAGTCAGAAGGCGGGAGCGGTTCCAAGAGGGTCGTCCCCAATCAGGCTGGAAGCTCAATCGAGATCGAGGTGGACGGCAATGTGAGCTGGGAAAACATTCCGAAGATGATGGAAGCCGGCGCCGAGACACTGGTGGCGGGAACCTCATCCCTCTTCGAGCGTCATGGCACCCTGCGTGCCAATCTCGAACGTCTTTACGGGATAATCGGGAGAGAGAACTGAATGTTGGAAAGCGAACGGCACGATCTCATCCGGCGGGTATTGAGGCAGAGCCGGTTCGTTCGGGTGGCCGATATTGTCAGCCTGGTTGGGTCTTCTGAAGCAACGGTGCGGAGAGACTTCAGCAAGCTGGAGCAGGCCGGTTTTCTGATAAGGATTCGAGGCGGGGCCGAGTTCGGAGGCGGAAAGTATCAACCGGAAAGTCCGATTGCACAGCCCTCCTTCGAGTGTCGAAAAGGCATCCTGACAGAGAAAAAGAGACTGATTGCGAGGAAAGCCGCATCCTTATGCAGCGATGGAGAAACCATCATCATTGACGGAGGCTCCACCACCTATCAGATGGCGGAGTTTCTGGAATCCGCCAGGATGCAGATAATCACCAATTCATTTGCCATAGCAGAGTATCTCGTCAAGAACTCGGGCAATTCTGTTATTCTAAACGGTGGGATGATCTACCCGGATTCACAACTGGTTTTGGATCACTTTCAGGAAGATACGTTTAAAAACTACTATGCAGGCAAAGTATTCATGGGGTGCTACGGAATCGATGACCTGGGAGTGACAAATACCGATATGCTGCTCATCAAGACTGAAAAGGCAATGATCGAGCACAGTAAGGAGCTGATCATACTGGCAGACAGCAGCAAATTCAACCGGCGGGGAAGCCTGATGCTATGCGCTTTCGCACAAATTCACGCTGTTATCACGGACAGGGATATCGCACCGAAGCAGCAGGAGCTTATGCGGTCTAAAGGGATAAATCTTATACTTGCTTAGCGAACCTCCCGGGTTTTG
>CBDUZM010000187.1:0-6339 GCA_965371685.1 uncultured Spirochaetaceae bacterium
TCATAGAGAAATTGAGTCTCTCTCTTGCGCTGGCCGGACTTCTCTCGGTATTTCAGCGGGTGCCATCTTTATTAAATCCGTTTATAGGTCTGCTCTCCGACAGGCTGCCGATTTTTTACTTTGTAGTGATAGCGCCCGCCGTTACTTCAGTGGCGATGAGTTTGCTGCCGATTGCACCTTCATATGTTTATTTAACCGTACTTCTTTTAACTATGGGGATTAGCTCCTCTTTCTTCCATGTTCCCGCTCCTGTTCTAATGCGAAGGGTTTCGGGCAATAGAATCGGCGCCGGAATGAGCTTCTTTATGCTTGGGGGAGAATTTGCGAGAAGTTTCGGCCCTGTGGTCATACTGGGCGCCATTTCGCTCTGGGGAATAAACGGAACTTACCGGTTAATACCTTTCGGGATTGCCGCGTCCGTGTTTTTGTTTTTCAAGCTGAGGAATATTCCCGGATTCACGAGCAGTAATAAAACGGCAGCTGATCGCAACCTGGCGAATCCGCGAGCTGTGAACGCGGGTCTTGGAATAATTTTAAAAAAACACCGGAAGCTTTTTGTCATTATTTCAGGAATAAGCTTCAGTAAGTCGATTATTGCTTCATCTTTCACAGCATTTCTGCCGGTTTATCTTACGTCGAAGGGAAACAGCCTATGGCTTGCGGGAATTTCACTATCCATACTCGAGCTTGCCGGCGCGGCAGGAACGTTTGTCTCAGGATCCCTTTCAGATTTAATAGGAAGAAAAAAAATGCTCCTTGTAATCACAATCCTGTCGCCCATATTCATGCTGGTTTTTTTGCTCTCAGAGGGATTTATGATCATACCATCGCTGATTTTTCTCGGTTTCTGTGTATTTTCAATAACACCGGTATTAATGGCGCTCGTGCTGGACAGTGAGAAGAACTATCCGGCATCCGTTAACGGATTTTATATGACTCTGAGCTTTGTAATCAACTCACTTGTAATAATGTTGATCGGCATTCTCGGCGACAAAATCGGTCTTGAAAAAACCTATCGACTCTGTCTTGCCCTTTCGTTATCGGGAATTCCTTTTGTCCTGATGCTGAAAGGCAAGACACAGAAAAGTTAAGAGACTGACCTCGGTAAGATGCAGACATGCTTCGGTAAAAACATCTTTTACCGTTAACGGCTCTTGCAAAAATGCCTTTCTTGTGTATTTAATCATAACTATGAATAAGGAAGAAAATCAGAAAAAATTAGCGGTACTTATTGATGCCGACAACACCCGGCCTTCAATTATTGAAGGCCTGCTCGCGGAAATAAGCAAGTACGGGATTGCCAGTGTTCGAAGGATTTACGGTGACTGGACGGATCCGCACCTTAAAGGCTGGAAAGAGGTGCTCCTGAAATACGCCATTCAGCCTATTCAGCAATTTCGCTATACGGTGGGAAAGAACGCCACAGACAGCGCAATGATCATTGATGCCATGGACCTGCTCTATACGGACAAGCTGGACGGTTTCTGCGTCGTTTCCAGCGACAGTGATTTTACCCGTCTCTCTTCCCGCATACGGGAAGCGGGCCTGACTGTATACGGCTTTGGCGAGAGAAAGACTCCAAAGCCTTTTGTCGGCGCCTGCGACAAGTTTATCTACAACGACATACTGGAGGATATGCTGCAGGAAGACGATCAGATCGCAGCTTCTACATCCAAAAACCCCGCGAAAGAGCTCAAGAGCGATACGAAGCTCGTTAATCTCATGAGAAGTGCTGTAGAGAATTCCGCCGATGAGAGCGGTATTGCTTACCTGGGCACTGTCGGGCAGAACATTGCCAATCAGTCTCCCGACTTCGACCCGAGGAATTACGGCTTCAAAAAGCTGGGGGAGCTTATTCAGGCGATGCAGCTCTTCGAAGTGGAAGAGAAGGTTGTGGACAATGCGTCGGGAAAGTCGATCTATGTCCGCGATAAACGGAAGAAGCGATAACGGGACGCCTGCTTTGGCAGGTGAAGGAGGAATGGATGTGATGAGAAAGAGAATCCTGATGTTTCTGTCGGTCATCCTCCTGTGCGGCTGCTCAACCACTGGGGGATTCCTGGGGCTGGCAACCATGTCCTACGTGGACGGCCGGTTCTCCGAGATGAAGAGCGAATCAGCTGCAAGCTATGAAGAAATACAGGTGAAGCTGGTCAGAATTTCAGAAGAGCTTGATGCACTCAGCGAAGAGGTGGAGCAATACCAGCAATTTGCTCAAGAGTTGGAAAGCACACTGGCCGAATTCGCCAGGGTACAAGAAGCTACCGATGAGCTGCAGCAGCTGGCGAAGGAAGTATCGGGTAAAATGGATGCTCTGCCAAAGGAAACTTTGCAGGAGTTGGTGGATATAATCCAGGCTCATCTGGATGCCTTGTAAAAGGAGGATTTGTTATGAAAAGAATATTAGGTTGTCTGCTGGTTATTGTAATCTTCTTTTGTTCCGGGTATGCCTTCGCAGATAAAGGTAAATTGACGCTGAACGCGCACTACAATATTCCTTTAAACAGCACGGCAATGGATGAGAGCCTGGATTTCGGTGTGGGGTTTCGGTTCTGGGGGATTTTTGTCATAGGGGGCAGCGTATACACCCAGATCATATACGGCGCGGATAATTTCATAAACATACAGGATATAGTCCCCATAGGGCTTGCTTCCTTCGGATTCGGTATGCAGATACCCCTGGGCGGGTTTGACCTGGTCATGGACTGGCAGAAATTCTTTACCCGGGTGGGCACACAGGAAGGTGTTTATTCTTACAGCGGCTCCTTCAAATTCGGGGGAATCATAAACATAGGCGAAGTCTGGGGAATAGAGCTGTACAACAGAAAGCTGATCAATTTCTCGGAGTATTCCGGTGTTGCGGTAGATCAGGTGAACATGTTCGGCGCCGGCGTCGTTTTTTATTTTTTGTAGGCCTGCGCATATAGGCCAGCGAAGGTTCGAAACGCAAGGGCCGATAAAAGGCTTAAATTCGGTTGAAGCTCACAATCAGTGTTCCCAGTTCTTTATCCTGCGACAAAGAGCAGATATCCCGCAGATAATCATCAGCGGGGGAACAGGGACTGGCCGAAACAATATCTTTGATCCCGAGCTCAGTTTTTCTTTTTTCCAGCTCAGGAAACTGGATTGGGGGCAGGACGAAAAGGGCAGGTTTGTCGGCCGCTTTTCGCCTTGCGGGGAACATGAGGAAAGTGTCGGAAATACGGCAGGTTTCTTCGTGAAATTCTTTTTTACTGTCAAAAAGCTCTTCGCCGATAACCCGGTAGCTCTTTTCACCGAGGGTGATGCAGTATGGACCATCGCTGTCATCGCTTTCCTCTACCATCAACACGGTGGGGCACGGGGGATGTCTGAAATCGCCCGTTTTTAGAAGAACGTATACCCATTCACGGGTTAACGCGGTTTCAATGCCTAAATTGGCAAGAGGGCATAGGGAAGCCGCCGTGTACTCCCTCTCTCTGAAAAGAAGCCCCTCCCTGACTGATAAGGGAAGGCTTTCAAGGCATACGAACCCACGCAGCGGTTTTAGTATGTTCTCGATTTTTTCATGCATGAATGAACGGATTCCTTCGAACGCTATCCTATTATGGTTTGCGCCGCGGAAGCAATAGGAGGATGTTGTGAACCGGCTCATTGTCAACAGTACGCGTATGGGGTAGACTGGAAAACTTCTATCACGGGGATGGGGAATATGGACGCGAAGACTTTTTTAGGATTCGGATTCGGTGCAATACAGAGCGGGCTCATGCTCTACGAAGCCGCTGCTTCCGGTAATTTTGATCGATTTCTCGTCTCTGAGGTGGACAGGGACCTGGTGAGGGCTGTCCGGCGGAATGGAAACAGCATAACAATCAACATAGCCCGGCGGGACGGAATCGAGAAAGCCCGGCTTGAGGATATCGAGATCTTCAATCCCCTGGTTCCGGAGGATCGGAAAAAGATAGCGGAAGGCATCAAAAACGCGGATGAGATGGCTACGGCAATTCCGAATGTCTCTCTTTACACTTCCGGCGGCGCCTGTTCCATTGCAGCTCTTCTGGCGGAGAACATCGATCCTGCTAAAACCCGGATACTCTATGCGGCTGAGAATAACAATTTTGCTGCGGAAATACTGAAAAAAACTATTTTACAGTTCACAGGAGAGGAGACACTCGGGAGATTCCACATCGTCAATACAGTTATAGGAAAGATGAGCGGGATCATCCAGGGAAAAGAAGCCGTCGAAGAAATGGATCTGGAACCCATTACACCGGACCTGCCCAGGGCGATTCTGGTCGAGGAATTTAATCGCATTCTGATATCGAAGATACCCGGGGTGGAACGGGGCATTACCGTCTTTCAGGAAAAAGATGATCTTCTGCCGTTCGAGGAGGCAAAACTGTATGGTCATAACGCAATTCACAGCCTTATAGGATATATGAGCTATTTGAAGGGATACCGGGTGATGAGTGAAGCAGGCCGGGACCCGGAGCTGCTTTCTCTTGCCAGGGATGCCTTTATCGATGAGAGCGGCGCTTTTCTCATCAGGAAGCATGGGGAAACCGGAGATCCCCTCTTTACTCCGGAAGGATTCAAAGCCTACGCCTTCGATCTCCTGGAACGGATGGTCAACCCGTATCTTCATGACCAGGTGGCAAGGATTTGCCGGGATCCTGTGCGGAAACTAGGGTTTTCGGACCGGCTGTTCGGCGCCATGCGGGAAGCATTGAAGCAGGGTATTCAGCCCTACATGCTCGTGCAGGGGGCGTTTGCCGGGCTCAAATTCATCGCCGCGGAAGATGTGGATTTAGGGATACCCTCTTCGGGTGGAGATATGGATGAGACCGCCATACGGGCTATGCTGGAAGCCATATGGAAAAACGACACCATTGATCGTTATAAGGAAGACTGTATCAAGCTGGTCCTGTCTATTTCTTCCGCGGTTTGAAGGAGGAAACTCTGCTTAATTTTTCGAAGAGCTCCTTCTCTTCCGATGAAAGGGTTTTAGGTACTTCAATGCGGATAACGGCGTAGAGGTGCCCGGGAGAAGCGTTCTTACTACTGAAGCCTTTACCCCGGAGTCTTATCCGCTTTTCACCTTGAATTCCCGGCGGCAGCTTGACGGAAGCCTTACCATCCACCGTGGGGATCTCGATTTTGGCGCCCAGGGCCGCTTCCCAGGGCGTTATCGGCACATCTATCTCCAGGTCCCGGCCTTTGACCTTGAAGACCGGGTGCGGGGCTATTTTCACTTTCAAATACAGGTCGCCTGCGGGTCCATCACCACTGCCCTTCCCACCCTGGCCGGCAAGACGCAGGCGCTGTCTGTTGGTTGTGCCGGGAGGAATTGTAACTTCGAATATTTTAGTGCTTCGTTCGGTTTGACCTGAGGCATCGGTTTCCCTGATCTCCAGGGAGATGCTCTTGCGGGCGCCCTGAAATGCGTCTTCCAGGGGAATCGTTATCTCCACCTCCTGGTCTTCTCCTTTCATGGACAGGTTCTCACCGGTGGACCTGGCCTTACGGCGAAATCCCGACCGGAAGCCTCCCGGCTGGTCACCGAACAGCACATCGAAGAAATCGCTGAATCCTGATTCCCCGAAATCCTCGAAACGGATACCGCCGGGTCCGGCGGAAGTACCGGTTTTGAAATTCCATCCCGGCGGCGGGGTGAAGTCCTCTCCTGCCTGCCAGTCGGCCCCGAGCCGATCGTACCTTTTGCGTTTTTCAGGATCCTTTAAAGCCTCATAAGCTTCCCCGACCTGTTTGAACCGCTCTTCCGCACCCTTGCTCTTGTTGATGTCAGGATGATACTTTACCGCCAGTTTGCGGTAGGCTTTCTGGATCTCTTCCTGTGAGGCGGTGCGGGAGATTCCCAGCACCTCGTAATAATCCTGGTATTTTACTGCCATGTTTATGCCCTCGGTGGTTGGTTGATCGTCAGGCCCAGCCGTGGCCGGGGCAAGTATAGCATAATTACTGCTTTTTTGGCAAAACTATTATCCGGATGAATGACGCCTTGGGCTGTTTCGACTGAAGTTGCGGCAGCTGGAAAAAGAGGTTATCCTGTTATCGAGTATATGGAAGAGAGAACAGGCCGCCCGGTATTTGTAGATCCCTCTTTCCCCTTTGCGGTCAGGCGGGTGAAATCCCCAAAGCCTGCATATTTCAGCCATGAGCGCCTTGTTCAGCTGTTATGCCTGGTTAAGGGGCGCACATCCCTCGGGACAGGGCGCGTTGTAATACTGCCCTCCGGTCACGGCTCTTCCCTTGAGGCTTCTCCAGGTTCGGAAATCATCCAGGCTCTCTTCAGCCCCTCCTTCCCGGACAATACTATTTTAATGCGGGAAGTACACATCT
>CBDUZM010000188.1:0-6334 GCA_965371685.1 uncultured Spirochaetaceae bacterium
CAGGGCAAAATACAAACCCTCCCCCCGGCGCCAGGTCCTTTATTCTACGTTTGACATCACGTTCAACTTCATCGGGTGAGCCATGATTAAGCACCTCTTGCGTATCTATTCCACCACCCCAGAAGACAATATCCTTCCCGAACCTCTTTTTTAAATCGGCAGTGTCATCCATATCCCTTGCGCTCACCTGAACGGGATTCAGGATGTTGAATCCAATATCAATAAAATCCGGTATCATCTCCCTGATTGCCCCGCAGCTGTGAGCAAAAATGGGTGCATCGGTATATTTCCTGATAGTTGCAACCATTTCCACTATTCCGGGTTTAAAGAACTCATCAAAGATTTTGTGGGCAACGTAAAGACTGTCCTGGGTACCCCAATCATCCCCTATTACTCCGGCCACATCTATATATTCGCCGACTTCATTCAGAGAGTTTTCCACCCTCGTCAGTTGTATATCCAAAACCTTTTTCAGAAGATTGTGTGCAAAATCAGGATAAAGGTATAAATCGGTCAAGAAATTCTCAAAACCACGAAGCCAACAACAGAACAGGAAAAAATCCAGTGCTTCCATCAAGACTATTGCCAGGTCCGTTTCCTTTCTTACCTGTTTAGCTTCTTCTTTCAAGCCTTCTAATCTTTGAGAATCATTTTCATCCGGCCAATCATAGGTACTGAAATCAAAATTATCGGGATTAATATTCTTTAGAGGGGAAGTTACAACGTCGTAATAAAGTCCCCCGCGTGGTTTCAGCCAGCAATATCCCCATTCATCGATAAAATAATTTTCGCCATGCTCATTCGTTCCTTTCTTCTTTATGCCCTTTGCAGTCCCCTTTGGCCACAGCCCGTATGTATCTATACCGAGTCTTTCCTTTACAGTAGTGCTGACTTTAGCAAGCCCCTGAATCGGGTCAATTATCTCAATCTCTTCCCGCAAGCCCAGATGTCTGAGCAATCCGTCGTAAGCAATGACGTTTATCCCCGTTACATTCGTTGCACCCAGATCTTTTGGTACCCTATCCGGTTCTTCATGATTGAGAGCCTTTAAAACCCTTTCCCGTGAGTTCATTCCTTCTATTCCCTCTCCTCTCATGTTGTATATAGAAAACAGCAACTGAGTCACTTTCATTAGCAGTCTTTTAAAAAAAAAGTCAAGGAAATTAATAGAAATGCATCTATTGACAGCGGGCGCCCATAACAGTGTAGGTACACACGGTTATTTTCCGGGAGAAGATAGAACTATGCGCGAAAAGAAGTACCGTCAAAATTCTCAACAAAATTTTACACTCGAGGAAGGATTGGTTTTTTATGAGGAGACGATTATGATTTCAAAAGAGAAAGAAGTTAAGGTTGATTTTATTCGCAAAATAATAGCGGAAGACATCAGGACCAATAAATACGGCGGCAGAGTACACACACGCTTCCCGCCTGAGCCCAATGGGTGCCTTCACATCGGCAACGCTATGGCTCTTTGCCTGAATTTTGAGGCGGCTGAAGAGTTTAAAGGAAAATACAACCTCCGTTTCGATGACACAAATCCCGTGAAAGAAGAAGTAGAATACATCGACGCCATTAAGCGGGACATCAAGTGGCTTGGATTCGACTGGGAGGAGAGGGAGTACTACGCTTCTGATTACTTTGACCGGCTTTACGAATACGCCATTCAGCTGACAAAGAAGAAGAAAGCCTATGTGTGTGACTTGAGTCAGGAGGAGATAAGAGAATACCGTGGAACACTTACCTCGCCGGGGAAAAGCTCCGCAGGCTCGTTGAAGAGGGTTACGTGGCAGGATGGGATGATCCGCGTATGCCGACACTGGCCGGAATGAGAAGGCGGGGATACACGCCCGAGGCAATCCGGGCTTTTTTAAGACAGGCCGGCGTATCGAAGGTAGTAAGCACCGTGGATTACGTGTTCTTCGAATTTTGTCAGCGCAAGGATTTAAACAGGAGATCACCCCGTGTTATGGCGGTGCTGAGACCGCTCAAAGTTGTCATAGATAATTATCCGGAAGGCAAAACTGAAGAGCTGGAAGCGGAAAACAACCCGGAAGATCTTTCGGCGGGTACCCGGAAAATACCCTTTTCCGGGGAGTTATACATCGAACGGGATGATTTTATGGAAAATCCTCCTAAAAAGTATTTTCGGCTGTCTCCCGGCAGAGAAATACGACTCAAGCATGCCTACTACATAAAGTGCGTTGATGCAGTGAAAGATGAGAAGACAGGTGATATCATCGAGCTTCACTGTACATACGATCCAGCAAGCCGCGGCGGATGGAGCGAAGACGGCAGAAAAGTGAGGGGCACCTCTCATTGGGTGTACGCCGGTCATTCGATTCGAGCGGAAGTACGCCTCTACGATCATCTGTTTGCAAAGGAGCATCCTGAAGATGTTGAAGAAGGTGAGGATTTTACCGCGAATATAAATCCGCGTTCACTGCAGATTTTAACCGGCTGCAGGGTCGAACCCGGTCTTAAGAGTTCAAAACCCGGTGAGAGATTCCAGTTCCTCAGGCAGGGATATTTCTGTGTTGATCCTGATACGAAAGATAATCATCCTGTATTCAACAAAACCGTCGGCCTTGTGGATACATGGGCAAAGATAAAGAAAAAGCATGACAGTTGAATGTGCCGTCATTCGCCCCTACCTACCTATTGCAAATAATACCGGTTCCTGTCAAAATTATAGTATGTCTGTTCCTTTATCACTCATCATTGACGACGGTTCACCGGTAAACCCCATGTACCGGCATGATCCTTTGAAAGAGCATACCTTCATCATCGAGAATGGGTTTATCAATGCCTTTGCCGAAATATGTCTGCGGTATGGTGTACGCGGTAAGTTTTCCGTAATGCCGATGCCTTCAGGTCTGGGACGAATCGATGAGCGTCTAAGTTACGTCCCGCAGAAACATCTTACCGGTTTTTTGGAGGTAGTTCGCAGTAAAATAACCCCGCTTTTCGACATCACGCCGGAAATACTCACCCATCAGGAAGCTTACGACTTGAAATCAGGACGGTTGATGCACATCAATGAAGACGAATGGATACAGCGGTCTGGTGTAAAGGAAATGACAGACTATATCGCCTTTGCGTTTCGTATCCTTAAAAACGTGGGGTTGTCTGCCGCCGGTCTCACTTCCCCCTGGATGACCGGCATCAACAACGAAACCCGGTATGCGGAAGCTATCGGAAGGGCGTTCTACAGGATCCACAGAAAAAAGTTTACCTGGTACTTCCTGCACTGCCTGGGAAGGGAAAAGCCCCGGAACCCATGGGTTACGTGGAGCGATAAGAAGTCCGGTATAACAGTCGTTACAGTACCGGCGCTAACGCACGACCCGTTCTGGAACACACAGGATGCCCCGAATAAACGAGCTGCGGATAGCATCGCCGCCGACGGCGTAGACACACTGCTTACACGGGACGGCAGTAAGGGACGTTTGCGTGAGCTCTTCGAGGCGGGATTCCCTCTAATAATACTCACTCACTGGCAGTCACTCTACTCCGAAGGCCGCCGAAGCGGGCTTCGCGGCCTTGAAAAGCTTATCCGCCGTATTGACAGCATTTTCGGAAATGAGATCGAATGGACCGATTTCAGCACCCTGGCCCGCACCGCAATTAAGTAAATGCTCTTTTCTCACCCTCATGCATGAAAGAATCATCGCAGCAGATGTGTCCTGAACCACGCGGCCACCCATTCGAGGAACTCCGGGAGAAACACGTGATTTGTTTCGGGTCTGTAGACCTTGAATCCCTCAGGGACTCGAGCTGAGGCGTAGGCAGGTCCCACGTGCCGAATGAGATCGTCGACACCCGCAGCGGGCATATCTTCGTCCCTCGTCGGCGCAATCATCATAAACGGCCGCGGGGCAATACACGTCCGCACAACTCTCGGATGATCGAAAAAACGCAGCATATGCGGGATATAAAAATAGGATCCGTGACGATTCGGATCATCGGATTCGTGAATCATTAGCTCCATACTGCCGATACCGCCACAGACTGCAGCCGCTGTATAAATCCACGGCGTACAGGCCATTGCATACCATGTTACATTTCCGCCCAACGACATGCCGGTCATACCGATTCGCTCCGGATCGACCTCGTCACACGCGGCGAGAAGCAGCGCTCCGCGTATAGCTTCGTCGACAAACACACCCATTTGCGTCCGTCCATACGGAGCGAGAAACTTCACCCTGTTCTCCCAGTATTCCTTTCCGGCCATTGTCTCTCTATTTCCTCTGATTGACAGCGAAAGCGTCACAAAACCACGCCGCGCCAGCTCACGAGCCCAGCCCTGGAGCGGACCACTATGGGAAGACTGCCGGCAAAAACGCTCATTCGTCAGGCGCCCGGCATCGCCGCTGCTCCCCGGCAGACATACCAGCCCTGCCCCCGATTTTCCATTCCGGCGGGAAGGAACAAGGAGGATCCCCCTGATCCGCTCACCGAGGAGATTGGAAAAATGCAGATGAGTAAGAGTCATTCCATCGCAGAATCAACGTATTCGGGAATGCTCTCCAATCCTAACAGCTCAAGCAGCTTGGCGCGCACAGCCTCGTCAGGAATGCTGCCCGTACGGGGGGGTGAAATGTCCTCAGGGATATACGCCGTCTTCATATTTGAAAACTCCTGATGCTTTCGAAGTCGATTGCCCCATCACGAAGAAAGGAGCTATTGATCGACACGATCTGCCCGGTTACACGAAGCTTGAAGAGATCCCTGTCCATAGACTCCGCATCTTATTCGGGAGCAGGATTCTACTACACCCCACTCTGTACCCACAAGGCATCGAAATAGGGACGTTGAGACACCGGTATACAAATTTCGGGGTTGACCATATGCAATCAGTTTCTAAAATGAACCTTATTAAACAGATATGCAAGATTGAAAAGGAACACAGTATGAAAATTTCAATTATTTATCACTCTGAAACGGGAAACACCGGGAAAATGGCTGAACTCGTTGCTTCCGGATGCAGGAAAGTATCCGGAGTCGAGGGGAAAACCATGACAATAGATAATTGCGACGGCAATTTTGTGCGGGAATCGCGGGCGATTATCTTCGGCTCTCCCACCTATGAGGGAAGCTGCAGCTGGCAAATCAAGAAGTATTTCGACACCCGGCCCGCCGACCTTACCGGGAAACTTGGAGGAGTTTTCGTTTCGCAAAACTGGCCCGGAGGCGGAGGAGCAAGTTTCGCCGAGATGACGATGATCGCCGCCATGCTGGTTCACGGGATGATTATTTATTCGGGCGGGATAACGGCGGGAAGCCCATATCTCCACTTCGGAGCAGTTTCGGCGAGAGCGCCTGAACAGGAGCTGTACCGCCTCCGCTGTCTGAAGCTTGGGGAAAACATAGCCGTAAAAGCGAAAGAGCTGTTTCTCGACAGAAGTGACAGTGCAGGCGCTACCTGACGGTTTGCCTGCCCCGGAGGAGCATCATTTCAAAAAGTCCTGTCCCCTGCTTCTCGATATGCACGCCTTCGATATCGATCAGCAGCATAAAACGGCTTCTAAATCGAAAATAGTAAGGTCTGGTAAAGAGCCCTGCAAAAACCCGGGTAAACCGGGGCAGACTTTCGATTAAACTGCCTGCTTGAACCAGAACCGGTTGAGATAGAGCAATCTGAGCTGTTTTTGTCCCCTCCTTTACTTTGATTACCAGCTCTTCCGGGTATTCCCTGCCGCCCTCATGCATCACCCATTTTGATGTCTCGATCGTCATTTCAAATTTATCCCCGAACAGTACCTCCTCCCCTCTTGCCAGGAAAAACACAGGAATCCTTCTCTCTCCATAGGCAGGCGAAGTAAGCATCCGGGAAAAAATTACCGTATACTCACCAATACGGGCTCTCCCCCAGTACCATTGAGTCATTACCCGGTTGAGCTTGACGTTTCCCCAGTTGTGATCGTGGTATCCAGTACCGGAAACTCTGTGGTCCTTCCCTTCGTAGCGCAGAGCACCGTCTACCTTTGCATAGGGAACGGCCGGAAGCCAGGCGAAATAGTCATCGAAGTCTTTACTATAGTAGGTTTTACCCGCCCCCGGTCTCCACGGTGGAACAAGACTCTCAAAAAGCAGGTCGGCTGAGATATCTTCGGATTCAAAACGGAGACGGTAATTCCTGAGATCTCCCTTCACACTGCTGTTCCCGATTCGAACGTCGCACTCATCTTTCGACGCATGGAATTCATCACTGACGACTTCAGCTGTTATTATCTTCCCGTCAGGCCGTGTAATGGTAATACTTACCCTTGGATTAACCGGTCCTGAAGGATTGACAATTCCTTTCGTGAAAAAAACGATAACCGCCGTCGAT
>CBDUZM010000189.1:0-6265 GCA_965371685.1 uncultured Spirochaetaceae bacterium
AAATTGCCCTCATGACTCAAATACACTTTGGACATCGCGCCGCCGTAAACCTTTTTTATCTGTCCTCTTCTTTTGAGTTTTTCTAAATCGGACCGAATGGTAACGACCGTTACACCGTATTCATCGGACAATTCTTTAACCGTGGCTTTCTGTTTTTCTTTAATGTAGCGGCTTATATCTAAAAGCCTTTCCTCAATTAAAGATATTTGCTTCATTTGTTTATTCTTTCTTTTGCCTTGTTATTGATTACTATAATTTACTATATCTTTCTTTTTTATGTCAAGTCTTATTTGGTATTGGTATTATGGTATTCGTGAAATTATTTGATTGAAGTGATTGCATTAAATGCCACTATATGCTATCATTAGCTGGTACCACTAGTTACAGAAAGGATATGTATGAAGACAATAAGTATACGGAATCTGGATGACCGTATATATAAGATTATAAAATCAGCCGCCAAGGAGCGGGGAACCAGCATCAACAAGCTGATTATCTCAGGTTTAGAAAAGATTTTCCGTCCTGAAAGAGGAAAAATCCCGGAATACCATGATCTGGACGACCTGTTCGGCGCCTGGACTGAGGAAGAATTTAGCGAGTTCTCAGAAGTGTTGAGCGCTCAACGGAGAGTAGACGGAGAGCTTTGGAAGTGAAAAAGGTTGTCGTCGATACAACGATTTACAGTCACGCTATGAGAGACGTCACTGAGGCAGTGGGAGTCTTACGGAAGGCTGAAACACTTCTCATTTCACCGATTGTAATCGGGGAGCTCCTCAACGGTTTTAAAAGAGGAAACAGGGAAAATAGAAATCGAGAACAGCTCCAAAAATTTTTATGTACGGAGCGTATAGTCTGTTTGTCAATAACGGCGGAGACGTCAGAATTTTACGCATCGATCCTGACCAGGCTGCAGGAAAAAGGCATGCCTATTCCAACCAACGACATTTGGATTGCAGCATCGGCAATGGAAAATGGCGCAGCCCTGGCCACGATGGACGATCATTTTTCTAAGATTGACGGACTTCTTATCATGCCCCTGGCATAGAGCAGCGGAGTAATAATGTGATAACTTCTACAGCTCCGGGCATTCATCCGATGATGACGGCGTTTTTTAAAACCTCTGAAATGAAAGGATTGTCGGATTTCTTCATAGCTTCAAATTCATCAGATGTGTAAACCAGCGGTTCAATAGGAAGGTCTGTAAGCTGCAAAATTTTCCCTATTCGATCGAAAAAACGCTCTTTAAAATCCCCTATGACAAGGATATCAATATCGCTGCCTTCGTGCATCTCACCTTTTACCAGGGACCCGTAGAGATATACAGTATGAACAGGCAATTCCTTTTTGATTTTTCCGACGAAGCTTATTAGCTGCCTAAATAGCTTTTCGCTTTTTGCAGGATCAACTCTGCAGAGCTTACGCACGTTTCTCCATCCTCTTTCTCATAGAATTCTGTGGGCGCCAGATCTCCGCCTAATCCATTCGGATATCGAGTCGGAATATAGAACATGTCGAGGCTTCTACCATGTTTGGCAAGCTGGGAAAAAGTCTTTTCTATCTTAACGCATTCCCTGACCAATTCCTTTAGAGAATGCGTTAGAATCGATGTGTAGCCGTTTTCATAGAGACATGCCTTTAACGCTTTTTCGCCACTCTGCTGGGCTTGAAAACAAGTCCATTCATAGCTGCAGTTAATCATACTATGTTTGGCGGCTCTTAGGTCGGCTTTAGCCTGCTTGATCCAGATTTCTGTAATTTTTCTCATGACGACTGCCTACACATTCAAATTATAAGGCGTTGTGTTCGTAAGTTCAAGACAGCTAATAATTTCCCTTATTGTCTGATCAGATGAAAAATGTTATTTTTCGTATCATGAAGATCAAGGAATTCAGAGATAAGAACGTCTATTTATTCGGAGGTTCCAGCGGTATAGGGCTGGCTACCGCCAAGCTGCTGGCCGGAAGAGGGGCAAGTCTCTTTCTGTTTGCCAGAAACAGGGAAAGGCTCGAGGGTGCGTTGAAGGAGGTCACGGAACAGCGGATCGGAGACGGACAGCGGTTCTCCTGCGTTTCTCTCGATGTTTCGAAACATAACGACGTTGTCCGGAAACTGGAAAAGGCGGTAAAAAGCTTCGGCGTTCCCGATGTGTTGATTAACTGCGCCGGAAGAGCTATCCCTGATAACTTCGAAAAGATCGGCTACGAGCAGTTCGATGAGACAATGCGGGTAAACCTTTACGGTGTCTGGAACACCATTTCCACCCTACTGCCGCATATGAAAGGGCGAGGCGGTCATATTGTGAACGTCGCCTCCATTTTGGGTTTTCTCGGCGTCTTCGGTTACTCTGACTACTGCGCCGCGAAGTATGGAATCATTGGATTATCCGAAACCCTTCGTGTCGAATTGAAGGATTACGGGATATCGATCCAGGTTGTGATTCCCCCGGACACGGATACCCCGGGATTCCGGGAAGAGAATAAAACGAAACCCCCGGAAACCGAATCAATATCAGGAGTGGCCAGCCTGGCGCAGCCTGAGGATGTGGCGAAGACGATTGTCAATGGAATGGGCAAAGGGAAATTTCTCATCATTTCCAATTTCATGGGAAAGGTAATCTACCTGGTAAAACGCTTCCTTCCCGGGGTAATCGATGTGGTATTTGCTATGGACATCAAGAGGGTGCGGAAAAAGCTTCATAAGGAAAAGAGAGCCGGGAAATAGATTCCCCTCATGGAAATCCATTACATACTGCTTGATCTGGACAATACACTGTATCCCGCTTCTTCCGAGCTCCAGGACGAGATAAGCCGCAGGATGACCCGGTACGTTGCCGAGTTCCTGCACATTACGCAGGAGGACGCCCTTAAAAAACGCCGGGAGTATCTTGCTCGCTACGGAACGACCCTTTCCGGGCTTGTGAAAGATAATCATCTTGAAGATGTGGAGACGTATCTGGAGTGCTGTCATCCGGAGAAGATCGAACGGTTTCTCAAGAAGGACCCCGCACTGAAAAAAACACTTTCTTCCCTGCCTGTGCCGTTGTCCATATTGACCAATTCACCAATAGAGCATGCATGCCGGGTTTTGGATTTCCTGGAGATTCGAAATCTCTTTGAGCATATCTTCGATATCCGTTTCAATCGATTTATCGGAAAGCCGTCTAAATTATTTTTCCGGAGAGTGCTTGAGATTATCTCAAGAAAGGCGGAAGAGGTTCTTTTCATAGACGACCTGGTTGGTCATCTTGTCTCTTTTAAAGAGATGGGAGGCAATGTGCTGCTTGTGGACGAGCGGGGAGAGAGCAGTGGTGCCGGTATTCCCTCAATTCGCAGCCTTATGGAGCTGCCCGAGGTCTTGTCTTCACTATCCGGTAAATTCAAACATGACATTCGATGAGATCAGTGGGCTGCTGGTAAATATTCTATTCTTGTTTGATCTTTCGATACCAGATTGCACGATCCATATATACAATTATAGCGGCAATGATCGAAGCTGTAAATTAGGTTGGAAGGGCTCGTTTTTTATAGGCGAAAGTTATCGGACGCCCTGCTCCACCGGCGCTTCGATGGAATATTCTTCATTCTCCTGGAATTGCACCGTGTTAACTACTATCATCACCATAAAGAAAGCTATAGAACTGAAGACCACCGTTTTGCCCAATGGTTCTTTCCAGGTAACGATCCCAAGGATCAATGCGACCATGATGAATGGCGCCCCGACAATGAGGTACGAACCCATCAGTCCGGTCCATCCTGCAAAAAGGGCAATCAAGACGGGCGACACGATCCCAAACAAAAGCAAGACCAGCGCGAGTATGCTTAAATGTCTTCTCCGGACGGCAGCTGATTTTTCATGTTTCGAGGAAAGTGTTTCGAATTTTCCTCCGTACATCTCAGGAGAGTCCATTTCAGCAAGCACAGCTTTCAGGTCGTCGTGGTTCGGCTCTCCGGAGGATTTCGCTGAGAGACCTTCGTATATGTGCTGCCTGAGATTTGAAAGAATCTCCTGCCTTTCAGCCGGCGGAGAAGACTTTAACCGTTTTTTAACCTTACGCAGATATTGTCCTATTTCCAATTCGATATTTAGTTTACCTATCATGATATGTCCTCCTCATTATGGATTTGCGGTATTTTTTCGATCGCCATGTTGAGTGCATGCCAGTAATCGTACATCTGCCGGGTAAAGGATTGCCCCAAAGGAGTGATTGAATAGTACCTTCGGTGGGGACCCCCCGGCGACGGCACCATCCGGACCTTCAAGTATCCTTCCTTTTTAAGACGCGACAGGATGGGATAGACGGTACTCTCGCTGACAGCAAGCTCTTCAATCAGCTTGAGATGCTGCACGATTTCGTATCCATAGCTTTCGCTGCCTTCCAGAAGCCTTAGAAGACAGAATTCCAGAATACCCCGTCGCAGCTGCCTGATCCATTCTTTCACGGACTACCTCCTACTACGTAGTACATACTACATAATACCGAATTCTATTCTACGGGTCAAGTGATTGATGCTCTACATCCGTGCAAAGACGAAACATGAAACAGTGGTTCTTTCGAATTACCGCATATGCCCAGAAGTTGCTCGAGAATTTGGATTGGATCGACTGGTCTGATATTACAAAAAATGCTCAAAGAAGATGGATCGGAAGAAGCGAAGGCGTTGAGATCATTTTTGATATAGCGGAAAGTGATAGAAAAATCACGGTATTTACAACCCGCCCTGACACCGTGTGGGGCGCAACCTTTATGGTTCTGGCCCCTGAGCATCCGCTGGTACATGAGCTTACATTGCGAGAAAGAAAGGCGGAAGTGGAAATTTATCTGGAAGCTTGCTCAAAGGAAAGCCGGATTCAAAGAGAAGATATGTCACGTAAGAAAACCGGTGTGTTTACCGGCGCCTATGCTCTCAATCCGGCTACGGAGAGAAGAATTCCAATTTGGGTATCTGATTATGTACTCATCTCCCATGGTACAGGCGCCGTTATGGCTGTTCCGGCTCACGATAAAAGAGATTTTGAGTTTGCCCGAGCCTTTAATCTGCCTATTACAGAGGTAATTAACCGGGACGGTATTGCAGAGAATCCGGATAACATTAAGAGCGCTTATGAGGAAGACGGTATCCTTGTTAACAGCGGTCTGTTCAGCGGAATGCGAAGTACGGAAGCCAGGAACAGGATAATATCGTGGTTGTCGGAACGTGGAAAAGGAAGTTCCCGGGTTACTTACCGGCTGCACGACTGGTGTATCAGCAGGCAGCGGTATTGGGGACCTCCAATTCCTATAATTTATTGTAAAAGATGCGGCACTATTCCTGTGCCTGAAGAAGACCTTCCGGTAATACTTCCCTATATTGAAAATTTCGAGCCCGACGGCTCCGGGCTGAGCCCTCTGGCCAGGAATTCAGAATTCTTAAGAACAGTATGCCCCCGGTGCGGCAAATCAGCAAGGCGGGAAACGGATGTAAGCGACAACTTTCTTGATTCGGCATGGTATTTCCTGAGATATCCAAGTTCGGATTGTCCTGATAGAGCTTTCGATAAGGAGCTTACTGATAAATGGCTTCCTGTTGATATGTACATTGGAGGGAACGAACATGCTTTTCTTCATCTCATGTATACCCGCTTTATTACGATGTCTCTTCATGAGATGGGTTTAATCAGTTTTGCCGAACCGTTCAAGGCATTCCGGGCTAATGGTCTTATTGTCAAGGATGGCGCTAAAATGAGTAAATCAAAGGGCAATGTCATCAATCCGGATGATTATCTGGAAAAATATGGAGCGGATGTATTTCGAACCTACCTTATGTTTTTTGGCAATTTTCAGGAAGGAGGCGATTTTCGGGATACAAATATAGTGGGAATCCAGCGTTTTCTGGATCGTATTTGGAGGTTTGCCACTGAGACAGATCTCTGCGAAAATCCTGTTACCGATAAACATATTCTGTCGATGGTGCACAAGAAGATAAAGAAGGCAACGCAGGATATTGAGAGACTGCATTATAACACAGCCATAGCAGCGATCATGGAGCTGTTTCAGGGAATAACGGAGAAAAAGGCTCATTACAGAGAATTAATAATTGCTCTTCTGAAACTACTTGCCCCATTCGCTCCGTTTATTACCCATGAGCTATGGGAATGGTTTGGAGGAGAGGGCATGCTCTGCGAACAGAGCTGGCCGCTGTACGATGATTCATATATTGAAGATGAAGAAGTCGAGTTTGTGCTTCAGGTGAACGGAAAAATAAGGGACAAGTTGATGCTTCCGGCG
>CBDUZM010000190.1:0-6259 GCA_965371685.1 uncultured Spirochaetaceae bacterium
ATAGGTAAAGAAGAGAGGTTTCGCGCAGAGATTACGTTTTAAGATATGTGTGTAATTCTCCCTTGCAAATAAGACTGGGAAGACCTTTGGCAGCATTTTTTTTGCCTCTTGCAGGATGAGTGATCAATTTTATCCTATTCCTCCCGGTAATTTCTCTTGTTTGCTTGATTTTCTGATCATCCTTTGATATAAGTTTTACACGATCATCTAATAATCATGAGTGAAAATGTCCCTATTCTAGAACTTAAAGGAATAAAAAAAAGCTATCCGGGCGTACATGCCTTAAAAAGTATACACCTGAAGATTTCGAGAGGTGAGATTCACGGTCTCGTTGGCGAGAATGGCGCCGGACAATCCACGCTTATAAAGATCCTGGCCGGAGTGACCGAAGCTGACGAGGGAGTAATACTCTTTAATGGAAGGACGGTTGAAATCCGAACTGGGCGGGAAGCCCACCGTCTTGGGCTTTCTTTTATCCATCAGGAACTCAATCTCATTCCCTATTTCAACTGCATGGAGAATATCTTTTTGGGACATTCTTATCCTAAAAAATTTCTCGGTATGATCTCCTGGAAGAAGCTTCGTTCCAAAACCCTTTCTATTTTGGAGCGGCTGGAAGTGAAAACCTCCCTTGGCATTCCGGTAAGCAGATTATCTCTGGGCATTCAGGCCATGATAGCGATTGCCAGGGCTTTTGCCACATCTGCTGCTATATATTTTATGGATGAACCGACCGCGTCTCTGACTGATAATGAGAAGGAGAAGCTTTTCTCTGTAATCAAATCTCTTAAGAAGGAGGGAGCAACGATCGTCTATGTCTCCCATCAGCTCGAAGAAATTGTTAGGCTGACCGACAGGGTAACCGTGATGAGGGATGGTGAAATTGTGGGAAGTTGGGGTACAAAGACCGTTACTGAAGAGAAAATTATCCAAAAAATGATAGGACGAGACCTCGTTTCAGCCTATCGGAAAGTAAAAGGTAAAACCGGTGAGGTAGTTCTTTCCGTCTCCGGTTTGAATGGAGGGGGTCTCAATAAAATATCTTTTAAGCTTCACAGAGGTGAAATCTTCGGGATTGCCGGTCTTGTTGGGTCCGGTCGAACTGAACTTCTGCGTATGCTCTATGGCGTGGAACCTATAGATGGTGGAAAAATCGTTGTAAACGGGAATCCTTTTAAACCTCGTTCTCCCAAAGATTCTATTAGACGGGATATTGTCTATGTCCCGGAAGAAAGGAGAACCCAGGGCCTGATTCTTGACAGATCGGTTTCAGAGAATATTACACTTGTTTATCTTAAGAGGCTGTCTTCCGGATTCTTTCTTAACCGTAAACTGGAAAAAGAGGAAGCAGAACGAGCTGGAATTTCTGTCAAGCTTAAAGCGGCGAGCTTGAAACAGCCTGTTAAAACCTTATCTGGTGGAAATCAGCAAAAAGTAGTGTTTGCTAAATGTCTGCTGTGTAAGCCATTGGTGCTCATGTTGGATGAGCCCACCCGGGGTGTGGATATCGGCGCCCGTTTTGAAATCTATTCGATCATTCGAGAAATGGCGTCTCAGGGAACCGCCGTTCTTGTTGTATCCTCAGATTTCCATGAATTCCTCAATATAGTAGATAGATTCTTAATACTCCGCGAGGGATATCAGAAGGGGATTATGAGCAGCTCTGAAATGGATGAAGAAACTCTGCTTACACTTTGCTATGGGAGAGGAAACATCGATGAAAAAGGAGCATAATATACGCAATAAAGAGAGATTAAGCGCTCAATTTATATTTAAGCGCTGGGGAACCATTCTCGGATTTCTTCTTCTTTGCTTAACCTTCTCTTTATTGAGACCCGATGTTTTCCCAAGCTGGCAAAACATCAGGAATGTTATTGAACAGATCGCTACCCTGGCCATCGTATCCGCCGGAGTAACGATTGTAATGATTACCGGTGATTTTGATCTTTCTGTGGGTGCTTTAGCCAGTGTTACAGGGGTAGTTAGCGCGATCTTAATGAAAACCATGGGCGTATTACCCAGTATTGCGATCGGATTGGTTTTGGGCGTCTTCGGTGGATTGATCAATGGTGTTTTAGTAGCCTATGGAGGTCTCTCCGCTTTTGTTGCCACTCTGGCGACCATGACAGCCTATGGGGGGCTTTCTCTGCTGGTTACAAACGGGGCTACTATTTTTGGACTTCCAGAACACTTTCGATGGCTCGGCCAGGGTTCTTTGGGTCCTATACCAATACCAGTGTTCCTTATGGTTTTAGTCATTCTATTTGTCTGGATTCTTTTGGAACAGACAACGTATGGCAGAAAGCTTTATGCTATTGGCGGAAATGCCGAGGCCTCTTATCTCTCCGGTATTAATATAAGAGTTATCAGACTTATTTCTTTCGCTATCTCCGGGCTGGGCGCAGCATTCGCCGGAGTAGTTCTAACGAGTCGTCTTTTTTCAGCCCATCCTCAAGCCGGCAATCCATTTATGTTAAATGCAGCGGCAGCTGTTTTCTTGGGAATGACTGTTTTCAGGGAGGGAGAAGCTCATATTCTGGGCACACTCCTGGGTGTACTTATCATGGGCATTTTGGGGAATGGACTGAATATCCTGGGTGTGAATACCTACGTCCAGTCAATTCTCACCGGCGTCATTATTATCCTGGCGGTTCTCATGTCCAGTTTAGCTAAGAAAGGCAAGATGATATGACCATCAGAGGATTTTTCCGGGAATGCAGGAAGAAAAAAAAGCTCGCTCTAATTGGATACCTGCCTGCCGGATATCCAACACCGGCCGACTTTCTTGAGCATATCAACCAAGCAGCTTTAGCAGGATTGGGGTGTATTGAAATAGGCATTCCAACAAATAATACCGAACTTGACGGCAAGGTAATTTCTGAAGCCATGGCCCAGGTTGTAAAACAAGGTATATCCGTTGAAATGGCGGTTACTCTGGCAGGTCAAGCTCTTTCTTCGGATAAAATTCCTGGAATCGGAATGCTGTATTACTCAGCCCTAAATGATATTGGTGAGACAAGCTTCTTTTCGCTCTTGCGCCAACATGGTGTGGAAGGAATCCTCGTTCCTGATATTCCACTACAGCAGTGGGATTCATATGTCGTCTCTGCCTTATCTTTCGGATTGACTCCGATTGGATTCATCACTGCAGGAATGAATATTGAAGCAGCCCGGAAGGTGGCCTCATCAGCAGAAGGTTTCCTTTATCTTCAAGCATATCCAGGAACCACAGGACAGAGAATTGTCATCAACAGCTCGATTGTCTCCCGGGTGAAGCGAATTAAAGAAATAGCGGCGGAGCGGCATTTGCCTGTCGCCGTTGGATTCGGTATCCGGTCTAATGATGATGCCTCAATAATACGGAATATCGGCGCTGATGGAATCATCATCGGTACTGCGCTTGTGGAAGCCTCGGCCAGGGGAAGCGCTAATGTCGCTGATCTTATCTCTGGGATTTCTGAAGCAATCAGCGGGACAGATGAAAGATGAACCACATCATTGCAGCTGATATCGGAACTACCGGTATAAAAACAGCTTTATTTGACGAATCGGGAAGGACCATTGCCAGAGCATACGTAGAATATACGACTGTTCCGGAGACCAATTTTTCAGTGCGGGACCCGGAAGATTGGTGGCGTGCACTTCGTGATGGGTTTCAACATTTATGTCCCAACATCGACCAGTCAAAGCTCTCGGCTGTTGTGTTGGGTGGACAAATGCAGGATCTTATTTTTATTAAAAACAATACTGCATTGCATCATGCAATATTATATTTCGACACTCGTGCAAGCCTCGAGATGGAAGAGCTTCAAAGTACTCTGGGAAAGGATCGAATTAAGGAAATTACGGGAAACCTTCAGGACGCATCTAGCCTGTTGGCCAAACTCCTATGGTTCAAAAAAAATGAACCCGATGTTTACAACGAAGCCGAATCTATTCTGTTTGGAGCACATGATTATGCAGCATGGCGAATGACCGGTAACGCGAATACGGATTTTACCACAGCTTCAACTACCGGGCTTTTAGATATTAGAAGAAATACCTGGGCTCGTCAACTTTTTCGCCAGGCAGGAATTAAGGAAGAGTGGCTGCCCGGGCTCGTCAGGGCTGACCATTGCGACGGTCTCTTATCTGAACAAGCTGCAGAATTTTTGAGGATACCCGCAGGTATTCCGGTTTACCATGGCGCCGGCGATGTAGGCACGACTACCATTGGTGCAGGTGCTGGTGAACCTGGACCAACATACTGTTATCTGGGTACCAGTGGTTGGGTAGCCGTGAGCTCACAGGATAGCATCCAGATGGTTGATCCTGACACCGGAATCTACAACCTTCGCCATCCGGAACCGTCCCGTCTAATTCATGTTGGGCCGATGATGCTGGCCGGAGGACATCTGGAATGGGTAATTAAGGAAATCAGCACCTACTCCGATATATCAGAGGGATATACTCATCTGGCTGAGGCAGCCGCCCGGCGGCAACCCGGGGCGGGAGGTGTTATCTTTCTTCCATACTTGTCTGGAGAAAGATCTCCCTTTAAAGATCCTAATGCCCGAGGTGCGTTTATTGGAATTTCAAAAGAGACGAAACGGGAAGATATCTACCGATCCGTTTTGGAAGGTGTGGCTTTTGCAATGCGCTCCATTCGACAGTGTATAGGACATGATATTTACGAAGGCAGATCCCTTTCTCTTGTTGGGGGAGGAGCTAATTCAGATTTATGGCCTCAAATTTTTTCGGATATTTTCGGATGCCAGGTTCAGGTTTTAGAAGATGCTGAAGACGTCGGCCTACTTGGCTCATTTATAATAGGAGGGAAAGCCCTCGGGTGGTTCAAAGATTATTTTCTTCCCCCCGGTGTTCAGCGAGTTCGCAGGCAATACAATCCTGATGACTATCGCAAAAAGAAGTATGATACTTTATATTCAATATTTATTGGACTTTATCCTCTTTTAAAAAAGAGCTTCTCAAGTTTGGCAGAGTATCAAAAGGAGGATAATAATTCCCCGTCGGGGAATTAATATTCAACGTACTGACGAAATTCGAAGGAGAAACGTCATGAGAAAAGTTTTTATCGTTTTACTGGTTCTCATTATGGTTACGGGCGCCCAGGTCTTTGGGAAAGGCGGCGGCGCTGAGGAAATGAAAATCGCTATTGTAACCCCTTACATGGCCAATGCAACCACATCCCTTGTTATTGGAAGGTGCAAGCAATATGCAGAGGATGAGGGGTGGAAAGTCTCAGTTTCAGACACGGCAGGCGATTTTAATCTGTTGGTAAGTCGGATCGAGGATGCTGTTACCCAGAAGGTAGACGCAATTGTACTGGGTATGGGTGACCCGGTGCAGATGACTAAAGGTCTCGAAGCTGCGGCAGCTGCCGGTATTCCAGTATTCGGACTCGATGCCGGGGTTACTGATGGTGTGCTCCTGAATGTAACCTCTGATAATACGGATCTCGGTTTGGCCAGCGCCAAAGCTCTAGCTGAGGGAATAGGCGGAAAAGGCAACGTCGTCATGTTTACCCATGATCCTCACCCCGGAGTTCGTGAAAGAGCCGCTGGCGCCGCTGAAACACTTAAAACTTACCCGGGTATTACAATTATTGAGAAAAAGCATATTGATGTACCCGGCCCGGTAGACAATGCGCGAAAGATAATGGAGGATATTCTGACTGCTCATCCCGAGAAAGGTTCTATCGCCGGGGTCTGGGCTGGTTGGGATGAGCCGGCCTTCGGGGCTACTCAAGCCATTGAGCGGGCTGGAAGAAGCAGTGAAATCAAAGTTGTAGGTATCGATGGAACAGATTTCGCTAAGGCGGAAATCCTAAAGGGAGGCCCTTTTATTGCCTCTGTCGCCCAAGACTTCGATGGCATGGCCAGGAAACTGGTATCGCTAATAAAAGATACTTTTGCCGGAAAAAAACCAGCACAACAGTGGTATAAAATTCAGGGAAAACTGATCACACCCAAGAACGCCGGTGAATAAATAAGCGAGCTGGTTGGACTCCTCTCGAGTTCAACCAGCTTTCTACCATTTCGTTCGGCAATATGGCATGATTGCCGATCAGGCCGGCGGCTGCTTCGGCTTCGGCAGCCTTTTTGTTACACTGCCAAGATTTCTTATCAAAGCAAGCGGGCAAAAGTTGCCCATTTGCTGACCTCACCTGAGCTTTTCAGAGAGTTTTTCAAACCACGGTATGAGAGGCTGTTTTCTCATTTGAGGAGTCTTAATCCGGATATCAAGTTTGCTTTTCACA
>CBDUZM010000191.1:0-6223 GCA_965371685.1 uncultured Spirochaetaceae bacterium
GCATCCGATCTTGCCTCGTATGTAACATCGCAGGTCATTCGAATCGACGGCGGCATGGCAATCTAAGGAGAAAACGATGAGAAGAGTAGTAGTAACCGGTTTAGGCACGGTCAATCCTTTGGCCAATAATGTGAAGGATTATTGGGAGAGGGTGAAGAACAGTGAGAATGGTATAACCCGAATAACCCGATTCGATCCCTCCGATTATCCGAGCCAGGTTGGCGGAGAGCTGAAGGATTTCGATCCAACCAGCTATCTAGAAAAAAAAGAAATCCGAAGGATGGACAGATTTACTGTATACGCTCTCGTTGCCAGTATTGAAGCAATGGAAGATGCCGGTATAAAGAACGGGACTGTAGATCCCACCAAGATCGGTGTCGTTCTGGGCAACGGCATTGGCGGCATTGAAACGCTCACAGAGCAAGTGATCAAACACAATGAAAGGGGAATCAAAGGTGTTCATCCTTACCTTATTCCGAAAATGATCCCTAATATCGCTCCGGGACAGGTAGCGATCAGACACAACGCCCAGGGTCCCACCCATACCGTGGTTACCGCCTGTTCTTCCGCTGCAGATGCTATTGGCACCTCCTTTCTTCTGATTAAGTCCGGTATTTCCGACGTGATGATTACCGGAGGTACAGAGGCGCCGCTCGTTCCCATAGCTTTGGCCGGCTTCTGCGTTATCCAGGCTCTAAGCACCAATTTCAACGACACACCCGAAAGAGCGAGCCGGCCCTTTGACAAGAACCGTGACGGATTTGTTATGTCAGAGGGCGCCGGCCTGATTGTTATTGAAGAACTTGAGCATGCCAGGAAAAGAGGCGCTTACATCTATGCAGAGCTTGCCGGTTATGGTGTCTCCTGCGATGCCGATCACCTTACGGCGCCTCATCCTGAAGCCCGCGGGGCGATTGCCGCTATGAAAATGGCTATAGGAAATGCCGGCCTGACCCCCGCGGATATCGATTATATCAATGCTCACGGGACATCAACTCCTTTAAATGACCCAACGGAAACGAAAGCGATAAAAGCGGTTTTCGGTGACGAAGTCCGCAGGATAAAGGTTTCATCGACCAAGTCAATGGTCGGACACCTCCTGGGCGGTGCGGGAGGCGTCGAGGCGATTATCTGTGCCAAGGCTCTGCAGGAACAGTTCTACCCGCCTACAATAAATTACGAAGAACCGGACCCTGAATGCGATCTGGATTACATCCCGGGGAAAGGTATGGATGGAGAAATCAAAGCGGTTATTTCCAATTCTTTGGGATTTGGAGGACACAACGGTGTGCTCTGTTTTAAAAAGTACCAGCCTTAGACGTTCCCTGCTCAAGGCGAGTGCCTTAATCGAGGGGTATCCTCTATGAAATTGGAAACTATCAGAGACGACTATTGCTATTGCTGTGGAGAAAAAAATCCTCAAGGTCTAAAACTTATCTTCACTTATCCTGAACCGGGCACAGCAGAAACATCCTGCAAAATTCCATCGCATTTTACAGG
Source organism: uncultured Spirochaetaceae bacterium (assembly GCA_965371685.1). GTDB lineage: Bacteria > Spirochaetota > Spirochaetia > SZUA-6 > CAZLRN01 > CBDUZM01. The sequence continues at coordinate 1,501 of CBDUZM010000191.1, forward strand.
CTGGCAGAATCTAACTCACGGAGGCCTTTTAGCCATGCTCCTCGATGAAACCATGGCCCACGCCTGTATCAGCGAGGCAGGTATGGGTGTAACAGCCGAAATTACCGTCAGGTACCGTCATCCCATTCAAGTGGGCAAGACTGTTCGAATTGCGGCTGAGGTTAAAACTCGAAAATCCCGCATTCTCGAAACCGAAGGTTGGATTCGCGATGGTGAAGGTAACCTCGTTGCAGAGGCAAAGGCGCGTTTTCTTATAACATCACATTGACCTTGCGATATCTTCATTTGTAAGCGATAATTAACTTGTCTGTAATACGATTTCTTCGTAATTTACATCTATCAGAGGTTTAACCGTGTCGGACGGGAAGACAGATCGCAGAACCGACATACTCGAGGAAGTGAAAGACGACCTGAAAGAACCGGATATGTTCAAGGTCGTTCTTCACAACGACGACTATACAACCAGAGATTTCGTGGTCGAGATATTGAAGCTTGTGTTTCATAAACCGGTGATCGAAGCAACCAAGATTATGATGGATGTTCATAAAAAGGGGAGAGGGATAGTAGGAATGTATACCTGGGATATCGCGCAAACCAAGGCCGCCCAGGTTCACCATCTGGCCCGGGAACAGGAGTTTCCCCTTAAATGCACAGTCGAGAAGGCATGAGCCTGCGAAGCATGTTATGAAAGTCAGTGACGATGTACAGGGCGTTTTACACGCCGCTTATCTGAATGCTGAAGAGCAAAAACATGAATTCCTGACCCCGGAGCATGTTTTATACGCCGCTCTTTTTTTCGACATACCCAGAGATATTCTCCTCCAGTGCGGCGCCGATCCGGACGAGATTAAAGAGAATTTAGAGGAGCACTTCCGGAAACGGATCCCTGTAGCCAAAAACACCAAACCCACTCAATCTCTCGCCCTGCAGGAAGTAATTGAAAGGGCTGTTTTCCACACAGAAGCGGCTTCGAAAGAAACTGTGGATATGGGAGACATTCTCGTATCTATATTAGATGGGGAACAATCCTTTGGGGCTTACTACCTTAAGAAGGCCGGCGTTTCGCGATACGATCTTCTCAGAATAATTTCTCACGGTAACATTTTACAGGATTTCGAGGAAGACTCCGAAGAAATCGATCGTATAAGTGATGAGGGGAAAAAACGCGATGCCCTTTCCCTCTTCACCAGGGAATTGACTCAAGCGGCAAATGAAGGAAAGCTCGAACCCCTTATCGGCCGGGAAAACATCCTGGAGCGAACTGTGCAGGTACTATGCCGGCGCCTTAAAAACACCCCGGTTCTTGTAGGTGAAGCCGGTGTGGGAAAGACAGCTATCGCGGAAGGACTGGCTCAACGGGTAGCCGAAGGAAATATTCCGTCCCTTCTTCAGGGATACAGTGTATATGCCCTGGATATGGGAGGCATTCTTGCAGGAACCCGCTATCGAGGCGATTTCGAAGAGAGGATGAAAAAGGTCATCTCCGAGCTGGAAGCAAAGGAAAAGGTCATCCTCTTTATCGATGAGATCCATACCATAATCGGCGCAGGGGCTGCCTCCGGCGGAACAATTGATGCTTCTACTATCTTGAAACCGGCAATCGCATCGGGACGAATTCGCTGTCTCGGTTCGACAACTTACGACGAATTCAAGAAATACTTTGACAAGGACAGAGCCCTGTCCCGCCGCTTTCAAAAGATCGAAGTACCGGAAACCAGCCCGGATGAAACGTATGAAATCCTTCTCGGATTGAGAGAGAGATACGAAACCTATCATGAAATAAAATATACAGACGAAGCCTTGAGAGCTGCCGTAGATTTGTCCGACCAGTATATCAACGACCGTTATCTACCGGATAAAGCCATTGACGTTATCGACGAAGCAGGCGCCTACATGCGCATTCTCGCCTTCAAAGAGGACACGGCGCCCAACCCTGTTTTAACGGAACAGGATATGGAAAAAATCGTTTCAAAGATTGCTAAAATTCCGGAACGTTCTGTGAGTGTTTCCGAGGTCGACAGGCTCAAGAATCTAGAATTGGAGATGAAGAAGAGTCTTTTCGGTCAGGAGGAAGCTGTCGCGTCTGTGGTTCAAGCGGTAAAGCGGTCCAGGGCGGGGTTTAAGGCCCCTGACAAGCCCGTGGCGTCTTTTCTCTTCGTGGGTCCTACCGGTGTCGGTAAAACGGAACTGACTCGGCAGCTTGCTGTAAGCCTCGGTATTACACTCCACCGCTTCGACATGAGCGAGTACCAGGAGAGACATACCGTGGCACGGCTCGTAGGTTCTCCTCCGGGCTACGTAGGTTATGAGGAGGGAGGACTGCTGACCGATGCGATCAGAAAGACACCTCACGCCGTCCTTCTTCTGGATGAAATTGAGAAGGCTCATCAGGATGTCTTCAACGTTCTCCTCCAGATTATGGATTATGCAACCCTGACGGACAACGCCGGCCGTAAAGCGGATTTCAGGAATGTAATCATTATCATGACCTCCAACGCCGGCGCAAGGGAGCTGGGTAAACCTTCCATAGGTTTTGGGGAAAGAGGCATGGGCGAGGGAGCGATCGACACTGCCGTGGAGCGTATATTCTCCCCCGAATTCCGCAACCGGCTGGATAAGGTTGTCCTTTTCAACAAGCTCGAGGAACCTGTTGTCCTTCAGATAGTAGAAAAAGAGCTCCGGGATTTCGAAGCCCGGCTCGAGGAAAAAGGAGTGAGCCTCGAGGTAACGGAAGAGTGCAGGTTGTGGCTGGCTCGAAAAGGCTACAGCCGGGAGTTCGGCGCCAGAAACATTTCCCGTTTGATACAGGACAAGATAAAGAGCTTTTTCGTTGACTCGGTTCTTTTCGGAGACCTTGCTAAAGGGGGAAAGGCACTCATTACCCTGAAGGATGATGAAATCGTGATTCAAACAGAAGCCGGTTCATAGAATCATTCAGGCGATACATAATCTAAACAGCTGCTTTCGCGATGCTGGAAAAATTTTCCTACTATCGCCATTTTTGCTTCCTTTTTGGCAACTATACTACCAAATATACGCCTCACGCAGGTCCTCAGATACTTCCGGTAAGAAATGGATCTCTTTTAGCGCCATTATGAGCGTAAAACCTTAGCCTTTACTTCTTCCCAGCTTAACACATTCTGCGGATTCTTCAGATATTCTTTTCTACGCCTTTTTAGCTCCGCACGTTGTCCCTCGGTCAGCTCATTAAACGAAGTATCCTGCTTATAGTTATCCCAGACAGCTGTTACCAACTCCAGTTTTTCCTGCGGATTTAATTTCTCAACCTCTTCTAATAATGTTTGCAAACTCATAAGCACTCCTCATGCTTTAAAAATACACCAATCCTGACCTTTTTAAAAGCGCCATTAAGCCCTGGTGTATACTCTCTCCGGAGAAAAGAAATTTCCCATTAAAAGCTTATAAAAAATTTTTAAAAATCTAAGCAGTTTTCAGTCTTTACGCTGCTTCTAATAATCAGGATTCCTTCGAAGATGGGTAACTGCAATCACTGCGATTTTTCGCTCCTCCTCACGAAAAAACACCCTGTATTGGAATCTCTGCACCGGTGCGCGTCTTATCCTTCTGTTCAGCTCAACAAACAACTTAGGATTTTCTCTTTCCCTCTAAATTGCCTTTTGCACTTCCGAAAGAAACCGTTCTCCTAACCCCATACTAGGCGCTTCATACCAATCATACCCACACTGCAAGTCATACTTTACCTGGGGTAAAAGGTGGAGTTTTTTCTGCATATCTATCGCCGACGAATACTCGCCTTGACCTCTTTCCAGGTAAGCACATTCTCAGGATTCTTTTCATATTCATCAAGACGCCTATCTAACTCCTTTTTTTGCGCTTCTGTAAGAGGAATATCTTCAGAATGTTCACTCAGATCGTCCCAGATTTCTTCCACAAGCTGAAGTTTTTCTTCTGAGCTCAATTTCGCTATTTCTTCCAATACTGCCTGTAAGCTCATCTTTTCCTCTTTCTTTCACAATATACACCAGTTTGGATAAACATAACAGATGGTTCTTAAGCCCTGGGATGTGTAGCTCTGTAGATTCTAATAAGGACATCTGGGCTGACCCTGATATACACTTCTGTAGTTGTAACAAAAGCATGCCCCAAAAGCTCCTGAATATACCTCACATCAAGCCCACCTTCCAGCAGGTGATTGGCATAGGTATGGCAGTGCGGGGTGACCCGCTTTTTTATCCCCGCCGTTTCGGCCCCTTGCATCACGATTCTTTCTACGGTGTTTCGATGAAGCGGTACGCTGGCCTGAAAGGAAAACAGGTATCGCCCCCTCATAGGCACAGCAGACTTGGTGTTTTTCGCAGCTGTATAATCTTCTATAGAACCTTACGATCAAACCAGCATCCCGGCGCAAGTTTCACTACAGGCATCCATGCCCTTCGCCGACAGAATCACGGTTATCCGCAGCACCCGCCTGGTGGATATCTAATTCGTGCACCTATATTTTTTTTTACTCATTTTGCCTCATGAACAACATTAAGTTTCAAACCCAACCTCTACCAGGTGTAGATACCCGCACTACTATTGCACAAAGGAGAGGAATTGCCCAGCCGCACATGTCTTTGAAAAACGGCTGACTTTCTTTCCGGTTCCTCCACAAGCAGAGTCGCCACATCGCTGTGGCGCCTTCGGGAGAATCTCAGGTTTATGTCACCATACGCCTGGTGTATATCTAATTCGTGCACCT
>CBDUZM010000192.1:0-6175 GCA_965371685.1 uncultured Spirochaetaceae bacterium
GGATATATAAAATGGCTTTGAAGGATCAAATAGTCAGCACAATCTCCCAAAAAGGGCAAACAACCATACCGGCGGTAATTCGAAGGCTGCTTCATGTTTATCCTGGTGATATGATTGAATATGATATTCATGAAGACGGCGTGCAAATTAAAAAAATAACGGGCATTGATCTAAAATGGGCAAAAGCAATAGAGAGCACATTAACAGAATGGAGTGATCCTGAAGATGACGATCTATAGTCCATTCGATGTAGTTGAAGTACCTTTTCCTTTCAGTGATTTACCAAAATCGAAAAGAAGGAAAGCATTGGTGCTATCCACAACGGAATTCGGTCAACAAAACGGCAACAGTATACTTATGATGATTACAAGTGCAACAAAAAGCGATTGGTTTCTTGATGTAAATATAAACAATTGGAGTGAAGCTGGTCTGAAGAAACCATGCGTGGCAAGAATGAAAATATTCACCCTGGACAACGGTTTAATCCTTTCAAAGTCCGGCGAACTGACTGAAACAGACAGAAATAATATACGCGCGTCAATAAAACGAGTAATGCCAATTCTCTGATGCGACTACGCAGAAAAAATAAACCCTTAGGAGGAATAGAATGAAAGCGGATATTGCCGTGATAGGTGGAAGCGGCCTCTATCAGATACACGGTGTTAAGATACTCGACGAGGCGGATATAGACACTCCCTTCGGGGCGCCTTCCGACGTGATTTCCCTCTGTGATATAGGCGGTATAACAACCGCCTTTCTTCCCAGGCACGGAAAGGGACACAGGCTCCTGCCTACCGAGGTCCCGTCCAGGGCTAATATATGGGCGTTAAAATCCCTCGGGGTAAGTCAAATTATCGCCATCAGTGCAGTAGGCTCTCTCCAGGAGGACTATCGACCGGGAGAGTTCGTAATCTGCGACCAGCTCATCGACAGGACCCGAAGCCGCTCCAACACTTTCTTCGGAGACGGGATCGTCGGGCATACCGGATTTGCCGATCCCTACTGCCGGCAGATGAGGGAGGGACTTATCAGGATAATAAAAAAGCACAAACATCCCCATCATTCTACGGGCACCCTTGTCTGTATGGAGGGCCCCCTCTTTTCTACACGGGCCGAATCGCATCTCTACCGAAGTTGGAACGCTCATCTCATAGGAATGACTGCTCTTCCCGAAGCCAAGCTGGCAAGAGAGGCGGGGATCTGTTATGCCCTTGTGGCCATGATTACTGATTACGACTGCTGGAAAGAGGCGGGGGATGATGTAACTCTCGAGATGGTGCTGAACGTTATGCGTGAGAATGGAGAGGCCATAAGGAATATGATTCCGGATTTTATTACGGAGCTCAAGCCGAACAGGGACTGTGCATGCCGAAGTGCTGCAAAAAACGCGATAATGACAGATCCTTCCTTCATACCACCAGAGGCAAAGAAGCGGCTCAATCTTCTCTTCGGTAAATACTGGGATTAGGATCAAAGGTGGAATATGAAAAGCGCCTTTATAGCTCTTATTGGACGTCCTTCATCAGGAAAATCTACTCTGGTCAACCGTATCTGCGGGGAAAAGGTCTCCATCATCTCTACAGTTCCCCAGACAACCCGGAATAAGATCCGCGGTATCGTCAACCGCAATCAGGGACAACTCGTTTTTATCGACACACCCGGATACCACAATTCTGAGAAAAAAATCAGCCGCTACCTGCGTAATCTCACGCTTTCCAGCATAGATGAAGCCGAAATCATCCTCTACCTGATCGACATCACCAGGCCTTTAGGAGAAGAGGAGAGGGAGCTCATGTCCCGCCTGGCGTCTTTAAAGGATAGGTTGGTCATCGCATTGAACAAGTCGGATCTTCCCGGACGCAACAGGAAAATTATCACCGCAGAGGTTGGAAAGCACTTTCCCGGTCTCGAACCCGTCGTCATCTCGGCCTTCACCGGCGACGGCCTGGAGGAGATGCTGGAGCAAATTTTTGAGCTTTCGCCGGAAGGGGAAAAGCTCTACCCGGACGACATCTACACCGATCAGGAACCTGAGTTCCGCATTGCCGAGGTGATCAGGGAAAAAGCCATACAAAAAACACGGCAGGAGCTTCCTCATGCCCTGTATGTTGAAATCGCCGACATGGAGATGCAGGAGAACTCCCTCTGGATCAGGGGATTTATCTTTGTAGAGAGAGAATCCCAGAAAGGGATTTTAGTAGGAAAGGGAGGCGGCAGGATAAAGGAGATCCGTTCAGAAGCGGAACGGGAACTCAAGGACATCTTCCCCTACAAAGTTAAACTGGACATCAGGGTCAAGGTAAAACCGAAGTGGCGAAAGCAGGATACGATTATAAAGAAGCTTATACGCTAGAAAGCCCGGGATTACATTCTCAGGCTAACGGTACGGTGCGAGTTTTCTAAGTATCCTGTCCTTTCCTATATTGAGTATAAAACCGGCCAGACGGGGACCCATTTCTTTGCCTACAAGAATACGATACATGACCTTAAAAAAATCTTTAGGCTGCAGATCTGAATCCTGGGCAGCGTTATAGATGGCTTCGGACAGGCCTTTTTCGTCGAGATCATCTCTTTCGATTTTAACCGCGAGAGCACGTACAGCCTTTGTTTCTACCTCGTTCAAGTCGACCGGCGGCTCATCGTCCGCTCTCAGATGAAAACGGAAATCATCGGGAGCGTACCGTGTTATCCAGTTCCAGGCACATTGCGCCCTAACTCTCACGTGCTCCATCGATTGATGACCATGCTCTTCCGACAGCTTCGCGAGCACTGTACCGATATTACCCTCGTATATCTGAAGGAAATTGCTCAGGTGACGGAAAGCAGCCTGGACGGGCATCTCTTCCGGAACCTTCTCCACCTGGGAGAGTTCGTATATGCGTCTTTCCTTCACCATTCTCTTTTCAACCGCCTCTTCCAGACCAAATGATATACGCTCGCTTCGGTCATAATCTTCGTAGATCTTTATCACATCCAGGTCAAAGGAGATGGAAAACTCTACATTGGGCCTGGTTCCCGCAAATAAGTACCTGACTACCTCCGGCTGATATACCTCCAGCACTTCCCGAAGACCGACCACTTCGCCTGTGGAAGAAGAAATTTTCCCCCCCCTCCCCTTGATTCCAATAAAATCATACTGGAAAGAGACCGGCGGGCTGCCGCCGTATATATCCCTGACAATGCCTTTTGCGGTATCAAAAGAACCGCCTTCCGAGTGATGGTCTTTTCCCCCGGGCTCAAAATCCACGCCTTCCTTCCACCAGCGCATGGGCCAGTCGATCCTCCAGAGGAGCTTTGTGCAGGAGCTTTCCCGCAGATCGACCGTTTCATCATTACCGCAGGATTCGCAGATATAGTGAAGGGCGTAGCTGCCATCCCAATCGAGGATTTCCGTTGTGTCCTTTTCACAGTGACTGCAAAAAATGGTAACAGGCCACCAATCATCGGGCAGGGGGCTCGTTCTATGTTCGTCGAGCAGGTTTTTTATTGCATCTTTCTTCTCAAGAGCAGTCTTGATCTCTTCGGCATACACCGAAGCCCGGTATCGGTCCGCCTGGTAGATAAAATCCGGGTGAATTCCCACTCGCGGCAGGAGCTCTTCCAAATCCCTCTCATTCCGCCTCGCGTAATTTTTCTCCAAGCCGTATGGATCGGGGGTAAGGGTGATCGGTTTTCTCAAGTATTCCCTGAGCATCTCCTTTTGGGGCATATTGGCGGGTACCTTTCGAAACACATCGTAATCATCCCACGAGTAAATGAAGCGTACTTCTTTTCCCCGGTCCCTCAAAGCGCGGACAACCAGGTCCACGGTAATAATTTCCCGAAAATTGCCAATATGCACGGTACCCGACGGAGTAATACCGGACGCGCACACGTAGAGCTCCTTATCGCCCCTCTCGCGTATAATCCGATCGGCGTATATATCAGCCCAATGTCCTTTCCCGGCCGCCTTCATGGTGTGGGAGTATAATGGATTGTCGTACTTTTAATCAAGGTGAGCCAGCAAGCTTTTAGTTTGCACCATTTAAATTATTATGCTCACCCCTTTTCCAGCACTCCTTCGGAGTGCATCTCAATCCGCCTGGTTTTAAGCCTTTACAACTTGAAAGTCCATTAGAGTAGATAATTTTTCTATCTTACTGACATAATCTCCATACACCATCGCCAGGTGGTGACCAAAGTCAGCCTGTTGATGGATTACTTCTCTTGCATCCTTGACTTCAATGTCTACTGTAGGACTACAAGCCGTCTCGTTAAAACGGCATGCAACTGCCCTTCCCTTTACCACCAAGATCTTCGTGGCAGAGGGATTGAATCTGGCTAAGGTAACCTCCTTTTCTTCGTTCCTGGCAAGGTCTATCTGAACTTTCGTCCCCCAGCCTGCGGCAGTAAAATGCCACAGCTCGTAAGGGAGATCAGGCTTATCGAAACCGTTCATTTTCAATCCCGGTACGCTGTGCGTCACCTGGATAGTTTTTTCATCCTTCATACTCGGATTCCCCATAAAGGCCGATTTTTTAGAGACATACATCAGGACCATTGTAGCCATCAGAACACTTATGTCTCCTTCACATGCTGAAGGGTATCCTTCATCCTTCAAAAAGGTGTGGGTTAGACAGGGAACAACTTTAAATTTCTCTGGGAGTCTGGTGCTGCACAGTTCAAAGCAAGGTGTTGTATGCGCATTGCAATCATATTTTTCCATCAAGTTTTTCGTGGCCAGGTAGAACCCGACATCGTTGGCTACATAATCCCTGTTAATGTTGAGTCTCTGAGCACCTTTTATCAGCTTCCCGGCTATTTCTGTGGCCTTTCTCTGATCTACCTTTCCCATTTCGTCAAAGAAACCGGCGATGGAGACCCGCTGACAATCTGTTCCGAATCTGGCTTTGAGGTCCTCTAAATTCCAGATGCTGCTGACCACGCCCCAGGTTATCAACTCTCCGCCGGTAACCGCCAGTATCTTTGTTTGCCTAATGGATTTCCTGACCTGCATCATGGATATGAGTTCGTTCAATTCTCCATAATCTATGGGCGCGTAGCCTTCCACACCTCTGCTTCGCAAGTAAGCGGCGATGTCCACGTTCGTTATGCCCCGCCCAACCATAGCGACTGGTTTCATATATCGTTCAATTCCAGGAACCCGATACGAGAGTAAGAATAGATCAACATTCCGGAGGTCAGACGCCAATTTCATGAATTCTTTCTCACTCACCGCAAAATCCTCTGCGTATTCAATATATACCGGCTCTAAAAGCCTGGCTTCTGCAGAGAGATTTTTCCTTAAATCTTCCTGGAATTCCTGGAAAGCCTTTTGGGCTTTAGCCCTCTCTGCTTCAGGGGTCAACTCCTCTCTCGTGCCCGTTCTGCATGGTCCCTCCCACGCATCGCTGTGAATCAACTGACCGAAGACAGGTTTGACTCCTATCTTTACATCTAATGCTGACTTCATCTTTCTTACCTCCATTTTACGCCTTGAAAGGTTCCTTCTCTTTCAGGTTTTACTCTATTTTCCACATTCCCATGCCATCAGTCAAATAACGCCAGACAGATTACCCCCGTTCTCCCTGGCGCTCTGCTTGAGTTTTTAGTCGGTGGAAAAGATTGGTCCGTGTTGTCCCTTCTCCAGCTATTATAATATCAATTGGATTGGTTTATATAACCTGCGATAGGGAATAAAGGAATAAAGATAAGCAACGAAAGCAAAGAAGAACCTTTTTACCGCTATCCTTTATCAGGTTAAAATATTTCTTGCTTATTCTAAGCTTTAAGTGTATATTACTTAAAGATTAACTTTTAAGTAATTTGCTTAAAGTCAAAGATTTCTTAAATTATGGATCCTGAAAGTTTGGCAAAAAAATATTCCGAGCTTCAAAACAAATTTGCTCAGATCGGCTATATCTGCAACGGTACTGTGATGTCTCTGTACCGCAAATGCGGTAAACCCAACTGCGGTTGTAAAGAGGACCGCCAGATGCAACACGGCCCTTACTATATCTGGACAAGAAAAGAAAAAGGGAAGACAGTTACCCGCTCTTTATCGGAAAAACAGGCTGGACACTGCTCCGAGTATATCCAGAACTAGAAGAAAATGGAGAGCATCATAGAAGATATGAAAAAAACCTCAATACAAATCATTGAGCAGGGAAGATAACTCCGGCTTTCAGGTTATTAT
>CBDUZM010000193.1:0-6145 GCA_965371685.1 uncultured Spirochaetaceae bacterium
GACCGGAGCTTCAGTTTTAGATAGAATACTTACTTAAGACGCCTTCCCTCCTATATTGAATAATCGACAGCATTGATGCTAAAATCGTCAAGGAGACAATATGAAGGAAACAACCTATTTCAAGCTTCTCCGATGGGGCGCCGGCATATGGGTAAGAAGAAACTGCCATGTGCTTTACCACGGTCTGGAGAATCTTAACCACAACAAGAAAGTGAAGAGGATATATATAATCGATCATCCTACAACCTACGATGCTTTCATTCTAATGCATATATCCGAAGAGCTTATCTGCTTTGTAATGAATGACGAAGCCTTCGGTTATCCCCTGATCGGCAGGATGCTGGCAGGCGCCGGCTATATACCCCTGGTAAAAGACAAAGGGAACGAAGCTATTGAAAGAGCGACGGAATCCGTTAATCGAAATATACCACTGATGTATGCACTCAAAAGCAGGCAGCCGGTTTCAGGCGGAAACCCTGGTCCGAGAACGGGGGGAATCAGGATCGCTCATGCCGCAAAAGCTGACATATATCCGCTATGTCTGATGATCGAAGACGGAACGAGAATTGTTAAGGAGTTCCGGGGACCCGACCTGAAAAAACGCCTGTACAGTAAATTTTCTAAAACCCTGTATTTAGTCAATTTCTGTAAACCCATATCCTATGAAGAATACGCCGGAGAAAACATGACATACGAGGATTATCAAAAGGTCGCGTTCAGAATAAATAATATTTTTGATGAGGAAAAAAAACGGGTATCTCAAAGGCTGGAGGATGAGAAGGAATACTTTTCCCGCCTTAAGAAAACAGGAGGCGCTGAAAGAAGAATAAACATGTAATCTTGTGCTGAATTCAATACCTGTACTGTGCCGGTTTGAAGGGCCCATTCACCGGCACGCCGAGATATTCTGCCTGTTTCTCGTCGAGCTGTGTAAGATTGACACCGAGTTTCTCAAGGTGAAGACGTGCCACCTCCTCGTCCAGTTTCTTTGGAAGTGTATAGACCTCTATTTCCAATTCTCCTTTGGCAAACTCAATCTGTGCGAGTACCTGGTTGGTAAAGCTGGTACTCATGACAAAGCTGGAATGCCCTGTGGCACAGCCCAGGTTTACGAGACGTCCTTCCGCTAAAACAATTATGCTTCTCCCCGATTTCAGTTTCCATCTGTCCACCTGCGGCTTGATGTTTTCACGACGGCATTGAGGATTGTCCTGCAGATAGGACATCTGCACTTCGCTGTCAAAGTGACCAATATTGCAGATGATGGCTTCATCTTTCATTTTCTCCATATGCTCACCCCGGATAACATCGCAGCATCCTGTGGCGGAAACGAAAATGTCGCCTTGCGTCGCCGCATCCTCCAGGGTGGTTACCTCGTAGCCTTCCATTGCCGCCTGAAGGGCACAGATCGGATCCACTTCGGTAACGATAATTCGTGCGCCGAATCCCCGCATGGACTGGACGCACCCCTTACCTACGTCTCCATAGCCGCATACCACAACCACTTTACCGGCAATCATGATGTCCGTCGCTCTCTTTATCCCGTCTGCCAGGGATTCACGGCAGCCGTACAGGTTGTCGAACTTTGATTTGGTAACGGAATCGTTTACGTTCATGGCAGGGAAAAGCAGCTCGCCGTTCTCCTGCATCTTGTAAAGGCGGTGAACACCCGTGGTCGTCTCTTCAGATACTCCACGGATCTTTCCCGCTATTCCGGTCCAGCGCCCCGGATCTTTCCGGTAACTCACGATTAGCCGTTCCGTCAGCGCCTTAAGGTCCGGTGAATCGTACGTCTTGTCCAGAAGACCGGGATCTTTTTCAATAGCCGCTCCCTGATGCACAAAGAGGGTGGCATCACCACCGTCGTCCACGATCAGGTCGGGACCTCCTCCGTCAGGCCAGATAAGGGCTTGCTCAGTGCACCACCAGTATTCATCGATAGTCTCACCCTTCCATGCAAATACTGCGGCGTTACCCGCTTTGGCGACAGCGGCTGCAGCATGATCCTGAGTGGAAAAGATGTTGCAGGAAGCCCAGCGGACATCGGCGCCCAGTTCCACTAATGTCTCGATCAGCATGGCTGTCTGAATGGTCATGTGAAGGCTGCCCGTTATTCTCATGCCTTTTAGAGGCTGCTGTGAACGATACTCCTTCCGTAGAGCCATCAAACCCGGCATCTCGTTTTCCGCCAGCTCCATCTCCACCTTTCCCCACTGCGCCAGTGACAGATCGGCTACTTTATACTTGAGATCTTTGTCAAACTCCAACATCATCTCTTCTCCTTCTTAATGGTTTGATAACACTGCAATTCCAATCCTCCCTTCAGGGGAAGGATTTTGCTTTCTTTAATAGTAAATCCTGCTTCAGCGAGCCACGATTGAAGCTCCGAAGGATTAAAACCCAGCCAGCGGTCACCGTAGCGGATCCGCAGGTTTTCATTCTTATGCCTGCTTAATTCCACCAGAACAAAGACACCGTTGTTTCTCAAGATCCGGCACACCTCATGCAGCCCCTGTATCGGTGAAGTTAAGTGATGCAGAACCAGGTTCATCAGCGTACAATCCACCTCCCCATCCCGAAGGGGCAGATGCTCCATGTCCCCAATACGAACCTCGATTTTCTCCCTTTGGCCCCGAAAGCGCTGCCTTGCCTTTTCCAGCATTTTCGGGGAGTTGTCTACACCAATAGCCTTCCCAACCTTTTTGCTCAGGGAAAGGAGAAGATCGCCTGTTCCGCACCCCAGGTCCGCTGCGACAGTGCCGGAAGGTATCCAGTCCTCTATTTCAGCATGAATATCCACGCCCGTCATCAACTCCCGCTTGATTCTATCCCAATCCCCCGCGAGCGAGTTGAAAAAGCGCGTAGTTTCCCGGACCCTTTCAATCATTACCCGATCGGCGCGAGCCCGGTCATCCTTATATCTGTCGCTTTTATTCCAGAGAAAGGAAAGGGTATCGAGCAGCCGCCGTCCTTCACCGTCAGGAGGAACCGCATAGAACACCCAGAGTCCATCACGCCTGCAGACAAGAAGCTGCCGCTCGGTGAGGATACTTAGATGCCTCGATATGCGGGATTGCCCCATCTCGAGAATGGACGTTATTTCGTTTACGTTCATCTCCCGATCATCGAGCAGGTTCAGTATCCTGAGGCGTGTTTCATCAGCCAGCGCCTTGAAATATTTTACCGGGTCCATTTCCCTATCCAGCGTGCAATCCGGTCGACCATCCGGAAGCCTATTCTTCTTATATTACTATATCAAGATATCCTTATATAGTATATATTGTTTTAAAAAAAGTCAAAGAATCTTTTAAAAGATGTGGATTCTTTCTTAGTCAATAAAGCAATCCATTCAATCCTGTACGCGGAGTCTCAGCAGGAGAGGCAGATGGTCCGAATAACCACCGCCGGCTGCGTCTGTACGTTTGGGAAATCCCGTTCCCGTTTCCAGAAGATAGGAGGAACGTACAACCTTGAACCAGCCGGGTTCATAGGAAAACCCCCGGGTATCGAAGAGACCTGCGGAGAGCAGAATGTGATCCGGCGTCTGCCATATTTTCTGGTAAACGTAACTTCCCCGGCGATCGACGGGCAATTCATACCACGGTTCGTACAAAACCACCCTTCCTGAACCCAGACCCGCCTGCAGGGGATCGTGAGTCAGGAAAATACCCTCCCCCGCCTCTGCCCCGTCCTGACCAGCTGATACGCTTGAATCCAGGGGATTCAGAGCCCTGGCCAGGGACTGCCCGCTCAGAAGCGGTTCTTCCAGGTTTTCATTCAGGTCTCCAATAACAACAATGTCCAGGCAGGGATCCTCTCTGAGAAGCTCTCTCACCCTCCTCTCAAGCACACGGGCCGATGCCCTTCGAGCTTCTTCCGTTTCCACAATCCCTCCTGTTTTCGATTTCCAATGGCAGTTATACAGGAAGAGCCTGTGCCCGCGGTGCAGGATTTCCACCTCGAGGATCACCCTTTGGGGATTCCCTTTCCAAAATTCAGCCTGCAGAGCGCCGACCCGCCGGATGGGAAGGCGACTGGCAACGGCGCAGTGAACAGCCTGCCCCGGGACAGGCACTATTGTCTTATATGAATAATTCAATCTGAATAAATAGTCGCTGCAGAGCCTATCCAGTACCGCGGCATTCTCTACCTCCTGCAGCGCCAACACATCAGGACCGCCGGGCACAGCAGACCTGATCACCTTAGACAGGGCGCTGAGCTTTTCCAGATAACTCTTACGGTTCCAACCGCTCTTGGCCGGATCATAACTGGAATACTCCGTACCATCGCTCACATCATCGAAAAGATTCTCCACATTGTAAGACATGAGGGTTATTTCGTTCTGGCCGGCGGCTGCCAGCGGAAGGAAGGGAAGCAGGCAGGAGAAAAGAAAAGCCTTTACGGCATTCATGAATTAACAGCAGCGGCTATACTTTTACGAATTTCCTCGCCGGATAATTCCTCGGGCACGAAGGCTTCTCCTGTAATCTTCTCGAAAGCGCGAATATAGCGTTCCGCTACTTCCACGCGAATTTCATCTGTTATTTCAGGTGGTTCGCCGTCGCCTTGATAGCCGCGATCCATAAGCCATCGCCGAAAATACTCCTTGTCCAGCTCTATCGGATTCTCTCCCCGTGAGAAAAGCTCGTTGTAGCTGTCGGCATACCAGTATCGGCTGGAATCGGAAGTGTGTATCTCGTCAACAAGGACCAGGTCGTCCCCGGCAAATCCGAACTCATACTTTGTATCCACCAGGATCAGTCCACGGGACAGGGCCAGCTCTTTGCCCCTCTCGAATAGAGCAAAAGCCTTGTTCTCCACCTTTTGCCATGTATCCTCACTAACAATTCCCTCTTCCAGTATCTCCGCTTTTGAGACAGGCTTGTCGTGATGCCCCCGCTCCTCCTTGGTTGAGGGAGTCAAAAGGGGTTGGGGAAAAGCCTCGTTAGCTTTCATCCCGGCAGGCAGCCTGTGACCCGAAACATCCTTTCCCGCCCGGTAGTCCCTCCAGGCCGACCCTGTAAGATAACCGCGAATAACTACTTCCAGAGGAAGAAGCCGGCGCTTCTTAACCAGCACGGTCCGAGCGTTGACTTCCCGCAGAATGTGATTGGGTATGATGTCCGCGGTTTCCCTGAACCAAAAAAGTGAGATTCGATTGAGAACCTCTCCTTTGTATGGAATAGTAGTCAGTACCTTGTCAAATGCAGAGATCCGGTCGGTGGTTACAATTATCATTTCATCGCCCAGGTCCAGAATATCCCTCACCTTGCCTTTGATAAAGGTTTTCCGGAAGGAGGATGGATCCAATCCACCAAAGGTTTCGGAAAGAGCTGAATTGAGTTCCGATCTATTCATGTTCTAATCCTTCCCTATTTTTTCCAGTTCATCACGCTTGCTCACAATTCGGGAAACGAGACCGTAAGACTTGGCTTCATTCACAGTCATCCAAAAATCCCTGTCCGTGTCTTTACCAACCTTCTCGTAAGGCTGTCCTGTTTCTTCGGATATGAGGCGATTTATCTTTACCCGGAGTTTTTCGAGCTCGTTGGCATGAATCTCGATTTCAGTAGCCACACCCCGCATACCGCTCAAAGGTTGATGGATAAGGTAGTGTGAATTGGGAAGCCCCATCCTGTCTGTTTTTTCCGCTGCCAGCAGTATGATGGCAGCCGCCGACGCGACCAGGCCCATACCAATAGTGACAACCCTGGGTTTGACGAAACGAATCATATCAAAAACAGCATAACCGGCATCGGCATCGCCTCCCGGCGAATCGATGAATAACTTGATCGGTTCATTCCCGGCATCTTCCAGCAGTATAAGCTGCCGTACGATCCTTTCAGCCAAAGCCTTGTTCACCTGTCCGGAGAGAATGACGTTTCGTGTTTTCAGGATTTTCGACATAAGAAAATCCTGGCGCATTTCCTCCTGCTCTTCATCTTCCTGGAAATGAGGCGCGTGTAAAATCTCTTTCTTGTCAATCATGGGGAAAATATAATGTCTGCATGGAAAAAAATCAATGGGTCGAGAGGAATGTATAATCTCCAAGTTGACAAAAGAATACAGCCTTGGTATCTTTGCGGTAAAGAGTTTTTACTGATTTGGATCTTTACGGTAAGGATATATAAAATGTCTTTGAAGG
>CBDUZM010000194.1:0-6144 GCA_965371685.1 uncultured Spirochaetaceae bacterium
CATAATCTGCTGACCATCAATCCTGTACGGCCCAGATGTGTATACTGCATATTACAACTCCTGTTTATTTTTGGTAAAAGACAACCTTAATTCCATATCTGATTTCAAGTCAAAAAGGAGAATACCTCGATAATCGCCGTCCGAATTATGGACGAGGATAAACTCCGCGGCATTGGTCTTGAACGGACATTCGGCGAAATCCCGGGGAATATCCCAGACCGCCAGCTTATAGTTCGGGAATTTACTGCCGCCTTGTATCTTGTAGCAAAGCTCGAATGTCCTTTCATCGAGCTTCGTTTCCATTGAGATCTGAGGATCGGGCACTTCCAGTTCGGGCCGGCCGCACCATTCCCCGGCGCGACGGTGATCGTCATACGCATACCACAGAATCGGTTTCGGGCAGGCATATTCAAAACGGCAATTATGCTTATCATCTTCATAGGAGATCAGCTCACGCGAACTGGGTTTTGCCCAGAGGCTGACCCAGCGTCCCCGGATGTCATCGAGTGAATCGTTGAATGGGAGCACATCGCAAAACGCATCTTTGCCCCGTACCCATTCCGGCGACCAGATGCGATCATACGGCCAGTTATGAGTAATGGATGAGAGCACGCGCCGCGGTTGAACGCTGGTGGGATGTATTCGCATATAATCGGCAATATCCGTACACCGTGCAAAAACAATCGGATATTTCCGGGCGTGCTCAAATGCGGTATCGTCGAGGAAGTCCCGGGCGAATTTCAACTGCCGTTGTCTCGACCAATCCCGCTTCGGCCAGGTACCCCAGGGACAGTACTCGTACGTAAAGAGCGTCGGTACAACAACCGGACCGCCGCCACTGTTTTTTACGATCAGTACGTGTTCGCGCGCCGCCAGATCCGCATGCGGCGCCGCGACTTCCCAACTGCATTCGGAAGCGAGCATGTGAAAACTCGGCGGACCATGAAAATGAAATCCCGCGCAGAAGTCCATGATCATTCCCAGCTTCACAGTGGGGCCCTCGGCGGGAGAGAGAAAATCGTCCTCAGACATCCAGTAGGGAAACCACGGCGCGCCCCGGTGAATTTCATCCTCGGCAATGATGCCGTCCATCACCTCAAATCCCCGCCGCTGATATTCCTCGACTGCTTTTGCGTGCGCCTCCCAGTCCACGACTGCCCGGCCTATGCGGAATCCGGCCTGCTGCATTCGATCGAGCACGGTATCCACACGTTTGCTGATGTCAAAGCAGGGATCCTTTTTTACGTCAGTAAGTATGCTGCTGAACCAGGGAAGGATAAGATCGTCAAAGGTCTCCTGATACTCTAATGCTTTCTTCAGGTGCCCTTTATTAGGATCTATAATAATGTCAAGGTTTTTCGAATCGAGAGCCCAATCAATGGGGAAACCGCCGTTCCGCAGCTCCTCTTCCTCCTCAGGCGGTTCAATACGGCCGTAAGCCTGCATACGATATACCAGATACTCTTCAGTTACAGCGGCAAAATAACGATAGAACGTTTTCTCCGGCGTGCGAAAGCGGGCGATATAGTTGCCCGGCTGATCCGGTGTATAAGAAAACTCGGAGTGCCCGTTGTCAAGAACCAGATCAAACGAAACGGAAGGAATAACATCCAACCATGCAAGCCTCTCTTTACAATTACGAGCCTCCTGTGGATTACAGTTCTCCAGGTACCGGGGGAAAATCCTGAAATCCGCCTCTTCGATCATAGCAGAATCCACAGTCAACGAGAATTTGATCTGTTCCCCGACATTGACCAGCCGGCTATCTACGGAAAGCGTTTGTTCCAATTACCGCTCCTCCTCGTGGATTGGTCTATTAGCCCTGCCCGGGCGCCTCAATAATAACTACCTCATACAAACTGAGTTTCGGCAGGATGAAAGATGTCCATCCTTTTTCATCGCTTTTAAAGGGAATGTTCTCCTTTCCTACAAGTGTAAATACTTTTTTGGTTTTAGCGGCTTTGACCTTTACTGTAATATCGAAAACCGGGATCACCTGCTCTATAGGCCTCTGCATCTCTCCGGTGATATTGATCAGGTGGATCAGGGTGCGTCCTTTATCCTTCTGAGTTCTCAACACCACTTCCACCGTTCCCGGTCCATCCACTTCGATCAGGGAGCGGTTTCCCAGGAGCCAGCGTACCCCGTTTTCGATGAGCTTTTTGTGGGGAATCATCCGGTTTTCGTAATAATGGCAGCCGAGAGCCACGGGGGAGTAGAACACCTTCCCCCTGCCGTAAGAGGAGACGACCAGTCCCGGGTAGATCGATTCACCCTTGACGGAGGTGATTACGAAATCCAGCGGTTCCATCACCTTAACAGGCACGGAAGAATCCTCCAGGCTTCTGGTCTTCAAGGCCTGCGAGGGCCTGGGGATATATTCCCCCGGATTGGAGTAAGCCGCTGCATCGTGTTTTTCCTTCATCACCATTGAATCGAAGTTCGACATGCTGAACATCCCTTCCGGCGGTGCTGCATGGAACAGATCCTCCAGCAGGAACTTGCCCTGCGGTTCTCCTTCCTCATCGTAAAGAGAGCTCTCAAAATCGGCGATCAGTCCCCCGCCGTTTTTCACGAACGTCCGGATAGCCTCAGCCTGTTCCACGCTCAAACAGGCCACGTTGGGCATGACCAGAACATCGTATTTCGTGAGTCCATCGGAGGTGATATTTCTATCCACGATGAGATCGAAGGGAATGTGGGCGCGCGTGAGGGCGTCGAAAAAGCCCTGGAAACTATAGAGCGCCTGCTGCTCCGAGAGTTCCTTTCGGGTTTTCCAGTTTATCTTCGCCTCTCCGCTGCCCAAATCGATCTGAAGGTCCTCCTCCTTCCCCGTGCCGATGTCGCTGTAGAGCTCCTCCTGCCTTGAACAGTAGAAGAATTTGGTCTGCATGGAAGACCAGAGCGCGACATTAGCTCCCGATTCCGTGTGGGTATAGAACTCTTCGTGGTTCTCCAGGAAATCATACATCTCTCTGATCGGTTCAAGCGCACGGGGGAAGCTTTCCAGCGTTTCATCCAGGACGATCGTCCAGGGGTTGGATCCGTTGGCGACAGTTTCGGTAACGAGGAGCTTGATCTCCGCCGGGGTGTTTACGAAATTCTCCGAGGGGCTCTGCCAGGTAGTGAAAAAGATCGTGGAAGGTTTTCCTGCAGATTCCACGTATTTGGCGCTGGCCGATGTGTAATAGGCGAACTTCTGACGTTCCAGCGGTCTCGAAAAAAACGCCTCTACTCCTGTAATATCCTGGTAGTCCACAAGGTACTGTATGTCCCTGGGCGCCCGCCAGTCGCTGTTCCAGTTTCCCGAATTCAGGTAGATTATTGCTTCAGGTTTGATGCTTTTAAGCGCATCCCTTGCATCCCGAAGGTAGTCCTCCATCGAATGCTGTCTGAACCTGACGAACTGCTTCCACCGTGGATCGTTCCAGTCTTCATTTTCCGGAAGCTCCCCTCCGAAGCGTTCTCCGAACTTCCCGCGGCAGGAATCGCAGTAACAGCAGCCGGGATAAACCACCGGACCGTCCAGAAAGATGCCGTCTATGTCGTATCCGGCCGCTTCACGTATGACCTCGTATGACCAGTCCCGCCAGGGAGCGTTCACACAGAAGGAAGTTCCTTTGCCGTAGAGAGGCCTGACCCGGCCGATGGAGCGTCCGTCGGCCATCTTCTGTTCCCAATCCGGGTGCTCAGCGCCGAAGTCGACGGAGTACCAGTGGAGGTTAAGGTAGGCAATGGCTTTCACTCCCCTTTTATGAGTTTCCGCGACGAATTGTTTCAGGAGGTCTTCATCGCCGATGCCGTCAATTCTTTCAAACTGCGAAGTATTGAATGTCATTTTATCGCCCAGACCCGCAGCACATCCTGTTGCCGTAAACCATCCCACATTGGCATGAAGATCGCCTAAAAGCTCTGCATCTTTTGTTGGATTTACCTTTCCCTTGAAAAAGCTGTTTTCCATATGCATTAGGTGGAAAGTTCGTATTGGCTTTTCTGTCCAGTTCATATTTTGGTTCCTTTACTGTGAGATAGTTTTACCGGATTTGTCAAAAAAATGACAGGACACATAATGAGGATGTTCTTTGTCGTTTCCGATATCACCCAACGCCGGTTCCTTTTCCCTACAGATATCCCGGGTATATCTACAGCGGGGGTGAAAATAGCATCCGGAGGGCGGATCGGCGGGATCGGCCACGTCGCCTTTCAGTATTATTCTCTCTTTCTTGTACTCAGGATCCGGTTTGGGAACGGCTGAAAGAAGAGCCTCGGTGTACGGATGCCTCGGGTCGCTGAACAGATCATCAGTGTCAGCCAGCTCGACGATTTTTCCCACATACATTACCGCCATTTATAATCTTGCCTATGGTGGGTTGAATGAAGCTGTCAATGATTATGAAAAAAGGATTATCAGCGAAGCAGCGAAGCCCTGAAAAAGTGTGATTACAACAAGACCAGGACGGCGGAATATTTCAAGCTGAAACGCACTACTCTCCTCGAAAAGATGAAGAGGTTGCAGATATAGTTTTCTATAGAAACAAGCTCGACAAAACTTGACTTTCTCCCATTCCACGTATGTGAGACATTAATCACTCTCTTTAGAACGAAATGGCCATAGTTTCACTGAATTCCGTATCTTTTAATTTTTTCAATCAGTGTGGTTCGCTTTACCTTAAGATATTCAGCTACTTTGGGCTTGTCGTAATTAAGCTTATTGAGAGTGTCAATAATAATTCTCTTCTCAAGATCATTAAGTATGTGTTTCAGTCCTTTATTTGATAAATCTTGAATATTATCAGAATTTTTTTTGTAGTATGATGATACATCAATTTCCTTTAAAAAATTTTTTTCGGGATTAATATCTGGACTGAAACTCAGATCTATATCAGTTGCATCTATATAATCACGCTTACAAAATGTGACAACTCTTTCAATAATATTTCGTAATTCTCTTACATTTCCAGGCCAGTGGTATTTGGCAAGCTTCTTCATAGCTTGATTAGAAAAACCTTTAATATTTCTGAGTAATTCTTTATTTAATTTTCTTAGCAAGTAATCAGCTATAACCGGTAAATCAGTAATTCTCTCTCTTAAAGGAGGTATATATATATTTATGATGTTAAGCCTGTAGTATAGATCCTGTCTAAATTCTTTATTCATCACAGAATTGCTTAAATCTTTATTTGTTGCAGAAATAAATCTGATATTAACTGGAATATTTCGATTTCCACCAATCCTTCTTATAACTTTGTCTTCAATAGCCTCTAGTAGCTTAACTTGCACATATGGACTAATCTCTCCAATTTCATCAAGTAATAATGTCCCACTCTCTGCATGTTCGAAGATGCCTTTTTTTTGACTATAAGCTCCCGTAAATGCGCCCTTCTCATATCCAAATAGCTCACTCTCTATGAGTGATTCAGGTATAGCTGCGCAATTTAATGTAATAAATGGATTGTTTTTTTGAGAAGAATGCATATGGATAAGTCTGGCAACGAGTCCTTTGCCCGTACCACTTTCACCTGTTATGAGTATTGTGCTACTGGTATAAGATATTTGCGATATTGTATTTTTTAAATGCTCCGAAAAGATACTATTGCCAACAAATATATTGCTGTCAATTTCATCATAGAAAAGCTCTTTATCATTAATTTGGTTTTGCTGTATACCTTTTTTGTCTTCTAAGAGGCTTGAAATTTCAAGCATAAGCTCTTCCGATTTAAATGGCTCATCAAGGAAGCTTTTTGCGCCGAGCTTATAACATCTCATTATTGTTGTTGGGTTTTTATCCGCACTCGTTACGATTTTGATAGCATTCGGGTTATATTTATTGGTGGCAGAAAGAATTGAAAAACCGTCGGGAATACCTATGTGTAATCCTGTAACAATAATATCAAAGGGGTAGTCTTTGATAGATTTAATAGCTCTTTGGCTATTGGGTTCATAAATAAATTTTTTATTTGTTAAATCTACTATGAGATCAGAGGGATATTCACCAACAGCTAACATATTCATAATATTTTAAAATGTCCTATAGGTATTTAGCCCCATATCACAATTCCGCCTGGTTACTTTGTTGTAGAGATGTCATCCATCCGGGAAAAAGATATTCATCCGGGAAACAGATATTTGTCAAAAAATTGTAAT
>CBDUZM010000195.1:0-6136 GCA_965371685.1 uncultured Spirochaetaceae bacterium
GTTTCCCATGCCACAAACCCAGTAAGGTAATGACAATGATCGAACCGAATGCGGCAGGGGCTATCACGGGGTGGCGCCATAGATGTGTAAAAAACAGGGCAGCAACCCAGAAGTGGGGAACCGTAGTGATGAGAGCCTCGGTCCAGCTGCCCTTGCTATACGCTTCGTACATAAATTTGGCGACGACTCTCGGTTTCCCGAAGGACTCGATGGCGCCACTAACCGAGTGTTCAGGGGATATACCTTCGTGCTGGAGGTCTTTCGTTTTTTCTTTTAAATGCGAGTAGAACTCACCAAGTATCTTTCTTTCAGTTATAGGATCAAGGTGGAGATGGGACCTGACCTCTTCAAGATAGTTTCGTATTTCGGTTCTCATGAGCTGCAGTCATCCGACTATAACAGTAATCATCCAACTACGGGATTAAAGACCAATTCCATGGCATTGGCGAAGTTTTGCCACATGGTAATCCTTTTTCTGAGAGTTTCCCTGCCTTTTTCCGTAATTTTATAATAGCGCCGCTCTAATCCGTTGGAAAGAATTTCCCATTCCGCTTCCAATAATCCATCCTTTTCAAGCTTGTGTAGGGCCGGATAAACCGTTCCTTCCTTGAAATGAAAGAAGCCGTCGCTTTTTCTCTCGATTTCCTTGATAAGATGGTACCCATATGTTTTGCCCTGTTCTTCAATAAGGAACAGGAGCAAGACATCGGTATTGCCTCTTAGAAGATCTGCATTGTATCCCTGGTTTTTTGTCTTCATATAGCCAACTCACTCCATTGCTCTTACTATAAATCCTTGTCGAACGGTATGTCAATAAAGCGGATAATAGACCACGCTCCTCATGTTGATCCTCTCGGAGAATTAGTTATAATGGGACAGCCAGTGCAGTTACACTGTTATCTTATATATTGTTCGGAGGTGTTGCATGAAAAAGATCGTTTTTGCGGGGGACAGGCTCTTTATGAAGTTTCCTGAGTTGAAATATTTCAAGGAAAGGGCGGGGGAGGCGGATGCCGAACTCGTGTCGGTGTATGCAAAGGACGATAAAGAGTTCATCCAGCAGGTCATGGACGCTTCGGCTATCGTCGTTATTGCGAGGAAGCTGTCCTCGGAAATAATCCGGTCTCTGGAAAAGTGCGAGCTCATCCTTACCCTGTCTGTGGGATATGATTGTGTCGATTTGAAGGCTGCTGCGGAGAGAGGAATACCCGTGTGCAACACACCGGCGTATTGCACAGATGAGGTCGCCAATCACGCAATGACCCTGCTTCTGTCCGTAGCGAGAAAGATACCTCTGATTATTCAGGAAACCCAAAAAGCCGGATGGGATTACAAGCCTACCCGTCCGATCTTCAATTTCAGAGACAAGATTTTCGGAATTATCGGGCTTGGTAAAATAGGCAGAAATATCGTTCCCAAGGCCCGTGGTTTTGGGATGAATGTTATGGCTTACGATCCCTATGTTGAGGATGATATTTTCGCGCTGTTGGGGGTCGTACGTAAATATGAACTGGCCGACTTGCTGACAGAGGCGGATTATTTAACTATTCACGCCCCCCTGACCCCCGAAACATTTCACATGATAGACGAAGAGGCGCTCCATCTCATGAAGGAGCATTCCGTTCTCATCAATACGGCCAGGGGGAGCATCATCGATGAGGAGGCGCTCTGTCGAGCCCTGGAGAATGGCGAAATAGGCGGAGCGGGCATCGATGTACTTGAGAGTGAACCCCCGGCGCCGGACCTTCCTCTCTTGAATATGCGCAACGCCCTGGTAACTCCCCATTTAGCCTGGTATTCGGAAGAGAGTCACCTTCTCGACATGATCCAGGGGATGGACGAGATTATAAGCGTACTGAACGGCCATCGCCCCCGTTATATTGTCAATCCCGAGATATTCGGCCGGAAAAAGGACTGATAGGAGGGATTTGCTTCTTATCAATTCGTTTCCTTTACAAATAATAATTTTTAAATTAAAGTGGCACAAATCAATGAATAGGAGTATAGAAATGAAAATGAAATTGACCTTCATTCTGTCTGCCGTCATCCTTTTAATGGCAGCCTCCCTCACTTTCGCTCTCGGTACGTCGGATGCAGGGGATTATCCTTCAAAAGGTATTATATATATCATCCCCTTCGACCCGGGTGGACAGTCTGATATTACCGCTCAATACCAGAAGGCGGATCTTGAAAAGGAGCTGGGAGAAAGTGTTCTCCTCAAACATATGCCCGGCGCCGGAGGGGCTGTAGCCTGGGCGAGCCTGGTGAAAACAGATCCCGACGGCTATACCATATCGGGAAACAATATTCCCCATATCATTATTCAGCCTCTAGTGCGGGACAACGCCGGCTATGAAACCGAGCAGCTCGAACCGGTATATATGTTTCAAACCACACCAATAGGACTTGCCGTGTTGAAAGAGAGCCAGTTCAAGAGCCTGGATGAATTCATCGCGTATGCCAAAGAAAATCCCGGTAAAATTACCATCGGAGGCTCAGGCACCCACAGCGGTCACCACCTCGCGATCCTGCAGCTGCAAAAGACCACAGGTGCGGAGTTTACCTACATTCCTTCCACCGGAGCGGCGCCTTCTGTAGCCAATTTTCTCGGCGGCCACACAATGGCGCTTTTCGCCAACTCCAACGACCTGGTTCAGCACTACGATAAGACTACGGTACTCGCCATGGGCACCGAAAAGCGCTTTGGCGCTCTCCCCGATGTTCCGACCTTCAAGGAACAGGGTGTCAAGATGACGGCCGGTATTGACAGAGGCGTCTGTGTTCCTCCCGGCACACCTCCGGATATAATCAGATCGCTGGAAGATATTTTCCACAAGGTCTGTTCGGGCGATACCTTCGTCAACAAAATGGAAGAACTGGGCTTTGTAGTTCAGCACCTCAAGGCGAGACAGTTTAAGAAGTATATTGCCGAAAAAAAAGAGGAGATTATTACTACCTTGAAAGAGCTGGGAGAAATCGAATAAGCAGTATAATTTAACATGTCTTCGAGTTTTCTTTCCTCTTTAACCAATGTCTTTGAGCCGATCAACCTTTTGCTGGTCACCCTTGGGGTCGGCTCAGGCATTCTGGTAGGGGCTCTTCCCGGCCTTACCGCCACAATGGCCATTGCCCTCCTGGTGCCTTTTACCTTTGCCATGACGCCCATTCACGGGCTCGTGCTGTTGGGGGGTATATACTGCGGCGCTATATACGGCGGCGCTTTTTCCGCCATTCTTATCAATACACCGGGAACACCATCGGCTATATCAACCACCTTCGATGGTTATCCAATGGCCAAAAAAGGTAAGTCCTATATGGCCATTGTGACCGCAACCATTTCTTCTGTTATCGGCGGGCTTATAGGAGTCCTTTTCCTTCTGTTTCTCTCTCCTCCTCTCTCTAAAGCATCCCTGAAGTTTGGACCGCCGGAGTTTTTCTGGCTCACCGCTTTCGGGCTGACTATTATTGCCACCCTGGCATCAAAGTCTATCCTGAAAGGCCTTATCGGCGGTGCTTTCGGGCTTCTGGTAAGCACCATTGGAATCGCTCCAATCGGAGGGAGTGTGCGATATTCCCTTGGTACAGTAAGCCTTCAGAGCGGCATCAGCCTGATACCCGCTCTTATCGGATTTTTTTGCATTCCGGAAGTGCTTGGGATGATAGAGAGGAAGGACACGCAGTACAGCGTAATTCCCTACCGAAGGCAGAGGCGTGTTGTGCTGGGAGTCACGATTCGGCTCCTGAAAAAGCCGTTTTTACTCATTCGTTCGGCCATTATCGGCACTATTGTCGGCATCATACCCGGCGCCGGGGGCAATATTGCCGCCCTTGTATCCTATAACGAGGCGGTAAGAGTGTCCAAACACCCGGAAAAATTCGGAAAAGGAAACATGGACGGCGTGGCTGCTGCGGAGGCGGCAAACAATGCCGAAGTTTCCGGTAGTCTGATTCCCCTTCTTACCCTGGGTATTCCGGGAGCGCCGCCGGCCGCCGTTCTCCTTGGAGCTCTGCTGCTCCAAGGTCTCCGTCCCGGCCCGGAGCTCTTTACCGTACATGGACAAATAACCTATACCTTCATTCTTTCTCTGGTTCTCGCGAATCTGCTGATGCTTCCCATGGGGATTACCGCGGGAAAAATGATTTCAAAGCTTATCACGGGAATCCCGATAACCCTTCTTGCCCCTTTCGTTTTTTTCCTGTCGATCATTGGCTCATACTCCATCAGTAAAAATATGTTCGATGTGTACGTAATGCTCTTCTTCGGTCTCGTCGGCTATGTGGGAAAAAAACTCGGTTTTGGCCCCGGACCGGTAGTACTGGGACTGATATTGGGGAAGATCTGTGAGCAAGGTCTTGTTCAATCACTTCTTATGGGACAGGCTGCAGGATCGGTGCTGAAAATTTTCTTCACCAGACCCATATCCATTATCCTGATCTGTTTGACGGTTATATCCGCTTCATGGCCCTTCATATCAAAGAAACTGAGAAGTTTAGTGAAAAATGAAAAACGCTAACCGAATTGCCGCGGCTGTTTTACTTTGCCTTTGTATCTACTTTTTTGTTGAGTCAGGCAACTTCACTTCTTTCGGCTTGCTCTTTCCCCGGGTTATTATCGGTATTCTCGCGTTTTTGAGTTTATTGCTTTTCGTTCTGAGTTTTTTAAAACCTGAGGAAGGAAAGGTTTTCGATACACTTGAGACAAGATACCTTCCGGTGATTATTTCCGTGTCTCTAATGATTGCCTGGGCCTTCATCATCGACTTGATCGGTTTTTTTATAACCAGTATTGTCTTTTTTTCATTGATAGTCGTTTTTCTCGATAGAAAGAGTAAACCAATTGTTCTTATAAGGAATCTTGGAATAGTAATCGCTATAGTGACCGGCTTTTATTTCTTTTTTGTAAAAGTACTTCAAGTCCCTTTCCCTACAGGGGTACTTTTTTAACGGCGGGTTGGCGCCACGGTGGATTTTCAGGATTGTTCCGGCGATTTGCAAAAGGTATAAGGATTTGCAATGGAGAAACCTCCTAAAAGCATCAAGGATTTTGAGTCTTTAAGCACTGATGCCCCGCAAGAGGTAATTCAGGAAAGGCTGGATGCGGTCAGAAATGACTGCGGTATCGGCATGGCCATGGAGTCTCTTTTCGAATGGGAGCTGAAATCCGGTTACATCAGCCGGGAAAAACTGGAGGGTAAAGAAACGCATCGTTTCCATGACAGGGAAACTGGTATTGAATTCAGGCTCCAGGTAAATTTTGCCCGTTCCCGGTACACACCCAAACCCGCCATAGATACTTCCTTACCGCCTGTTCACTGCGCCCTGTGCCGTGAGAACGTAGGACGGCCGGGGAAAGAGAACCTGAGGGTTTATGAGTTTCCACTCGGTGGTGAAGCTTTTTTCCTTCAGCTTACTCCTTTCCCTCTCTTTCCCTATCATTTTGTAGTCATACTCCTGGCGCCGGAACCTCAGAACATCGACCGCAAGGCTATGAAATGGATATTTAACTTTTCGGAGATTGCCCCCGCATACACGGTATGTTCCAACAGCGATGTAGCCTGGGCAGGCTCATCGATCCTCGAGCATCATCACTTTCAGGTTGTTAAAGACCTGCATCTTCCCGTAATGAGTGCAAACCCTATTGCTGAATTCCGACATGAGCTTCGGAGCTGTACCGTGGATCTGCTGGAATATCCAATGGCGGCTGTCCGTATAAGGGGAAAGAGCGGCAGCGAAGTGGAGGAAATCGGTTCCAGGTTGGTGCTGGCATGGAAAAGACTGAAGCCGGGCAAGAATACGGTCAACCTGGTATTATACAGGGAGAACGGCATAGAGAACGGTCAATATTCTCTCTTCATTTTTTTCAGGAATCCGGCCTACCGCACACCGCGATCCCTTACGAAATTTAAAACAGAAGGCGTCGGTGTTATTGAGGCCAGCGGAGAAGCAATGCTCCCGATCCCTGAAAACCAGGAGCTCTGGAAAGTGGTCAGGACAGACGGTCTTTCCATCGTTAAAGGAATTCTCGAGGGCAACAGCCCCTTTAAGAAAAAAGAGAGAAACCGTATCAATAATTTCCTATCGCAGGTTATATAAACCAACCCAATAAATGTTGAATTAATAGAAATAAAAGGTGCGG
>CBDUZM010000196.1:0-6130 GCA_965371685.1 uncultured Spirochaetaceae bacterium
CGGTCCCCGGTACGATCCCGAGGTTATCGCGAACAGCCTTTGGTATGGTTATTTGGCCCTTTTCGGAAACTATTGTTTTCATACTAAAATAATATGAATTCCTACCTGGCATGTCAATCTATACCCCGATACGGGGGGCGCTTTCAAGAAGTAGGTAAATTGTGCAGTTATATACAATTAAGAGAGGTTTCACGCAGAGCTCGCAGAGGCCGCAGAGAGTGGTTATTTTTTTTGCATAGCATTGATCGACCATCATCCCCCAAACGACACTACTTTCATAGAACTTTGATGCTCTCCCTAATTTATTTGGGAGCTTCAAAGTAAATTGTTCTTTGCGTACTCAGCGTGCTCTGCGTGAAATTCTTATCGAATATTATGTTTGATCTACCTACTTTTTGAAATCGCTACCCCAAATACGTCAGTCCATCTTATCTGAATGAAGTCCTTCATTAATAAGCTTAAAGATCCAGCACGCCGGCGCCGCCCACCGGAGCGACTATCTCTGCTCGAACCGGGAGTTTTCGGGGATGGTAGTAACGGCTTGCCATATTTTCAATAAGCTGCTGTGCGTGCTGCTCGGAAACGATAGCGACCATACTTCCGCCCAAACCGGCCCCGACGAGTCCTGCCCCGACAACGCCGGGAGTGTCGAGAGATATATCCACAAGCTCGTCGATTTCCGGCACGCTGACATCATACCCTCCAGGCTGGTATTGGAGATGGGCCTGTTTTATCCGTGCAGGATCGTCCGACTCGAGGTCGTCGATAAGCCGGTCTATCTTTTCATTCCCGTAACTGTTTACCGCCGGTACACGCTTTCCCTTTTCCAGCTTAGTAATCCGGTCACCGTCATGCGAGGTATTGATCAATTCACCAACCTTTTCTATATCCCCGGCATTTAAACAATCTACCGCCATTTCCGCCCTTATGCATTCGGTTATACCGTACATACATACCTGCCTGATCTTGTATCCTTCCTTCGGTTCGGCGTGACTCCTGAATACGTGCAGAACCTCGTCCTTTTGATCGGATAAAAGTTTCAACACATCTTTTCGATTCGCCGATTCGGGCAGGGATCTTACGATCCGGTAGATCTCGGCTTCATCCACGCATAGAGTATTCGGGTTGATATCGCGAAGCTGGTCCATTTTCTTTGCGTAATGGGGGAAATTTTTCCGTGCAAGCATCAATCCGAAGATGTAGGACGCAACCCGGTTGTTGAATACGTTACGCGAACCTACCCGCTTGTTGGATTCGATGAGGCTGTTTGCCAAAACAATCCTGTAATTGCCCGGGAAAGGAACCGACTTGACTGCAAAAGGATGATTGTTAATGTGGAGAACGGCGTTGCGTTTGCCGAAACGGATTGCCGCGTGATCGCCGGATCCGCCCCGGGTGCCCACGTACCATTCACCGTAACCACAGACGTCAATAAATTCCATAGGCGCCAGGTGAAGATCGTTTATACGCATGCATGCACAGGCTGAGGCAACAACTATGGAAGAGGATGAGCTGAGACCTGCAGCGCGGGGCACACTGCTGTAAAACATCACGTTCATTCCCCTGAGGGCAGGCTCAAACCTGCCGTTGTCCTTTGTGTTCAAGTGCTGGAGATAGAGCACGGCAGAGCGTACGTAATTTGACCATGTAATCGACGGATCGGTCTTGCGTTTTTCCAGCTCATCGTGGCACCAGGCATCCCAGCTTTTTATTTTAACTTCCGGAAGGCAATCGCGAATGCGGAAAGTCTCCTCTTTAAACTTATCCGTATATACATCGCGAAGCACGACCGAGTCATCGTCCCTTGCCTCGGCAACAACGAACATCTCTTTAATGGCAACAGGATTCACCGAACCGCCGCGGTGGTCTACATGCATCCCCATCAGATTGATTCTTCCGGTGGAGCGTACAATTATCACATCTCTGTCCCATCCGTACGATTCTCCAAATGCTTCCACCGCCTTCCGGCAGATTTCCGCCGGTTCTCTTGTCGATACATCTCCGTACAGGCTTTTGAGCTTGTCATGGAAAGGGCTGTGAGGATCGCTAATAATATTGTGCCATTTACGAAGGGGAGTTGCGCCGTGTACTGCTTTTACCACCTGAGTCGTTCTCCTGCTTTTTATCTGAACGTTTCTCTTGTCCCGGCAGTTGTTTATGGAGCTGCCTGATCCTATAGAGGATTGAGAGAGACCCGTTCTACTACACCGTGCTCGAGAGGCTTATTCTTCAATACCTCCCTTGGTCCGTAGAATCCCTTTGTGATTCGAGTGAGTGCGTAGGATATAGTGTAAGGCTTCAGGAAGGTTGCCGGATCGGCAACTGAATTGCAGCCAACCTGGCTGAAGTCACCCATACAGATTCCCATTTTGGGCTTACCAAAGTCATAGGCGTTGCCGTCACATTGAACGATTATTGGCTTACGTTTGTCCGTGTCCCGCAGTCCCTCGTATATTCCGAGGTTTGCAGCCGTGGCCTGGTTGCCGAAGTGGGTCATATAACCGCACACTGAGTCACCGACGTAAGATGGATGCGGAAAGTTCGCTTTGTCCATCATGATCGTATTTTTCAACTCACCCCGAAAGGTACAGCCGCTGCCGATAATACAATCACCGCGGAAATACGCGCCGTGACGGATTTCCGTATCCTTTCCGATAATTGTGGAACCTTTTAAGCCGACCCCTGGTTCGACTTTTGTCCCTGACCCGATATATACGCTGCCGCCGGAAAGGTAAATATCGCTGCCGATAACCTCGGCGCCCTTCTCGAGATATATTGAAAAACACTCGCCGTCTTTCCTGCTGCCGATAACCCGGGCCGGTTCAAAAACAGCGCCCTCTTCCAGAATCACTTCAAAGTTTCCAATCACGTAAGCCGGTTTCGGTGTTTTATTTTTATACACCCGTGCGCTGCTGCGCTTTTCGGCAATGGTATCAGACAGCCATTTAACGGCATAATCGTGAATAGCGAGGATAGCTCCATAAACGGAATTCGTCCCTTCAAGGAGAGCCTGGTGTGCGAAGGGATAAGACTTAAAATCGAAATAAGTCTCGGCGCGAAGGTCCATCGGCACCTCTTCTTTGTTTAGATCCTTTAATTTCAGTACTTCTTGTGACATATATGCCTCCTGTTTATTAACCGGCTTTATTCCTGCATTTTTCGATAACACCAAGGATTTCCTCGTGGAGCTTCATATTTGTGGTTACCAGAACATCCCAAACCGTCTTCACGTCGTTCGAAGGCTTTACGAGATTCCCACTGAAATCCGTGACAACCGCGCCTGCCTGCTCGGCTATATGGATACCGGAAAATACATCTACGTAGGGCTGTTTACGAGCGAAGTAGCAATCGATCTTTCCCTCTGCCACATCGACGAAACCGTAAGGGCCGCCGTTTGGCAGGAAAAATTTAAATGGTAAAAAAACCTCCCTGTACTCATCTACAAGAGGAATAAGAAATTTCTTTGGCTTCATACCGTATGATTCTATGCTGGCGCCTTCCATCTGAGTGACATCCGGTCTTCCCATGGATTCACGATATTCTTTATCCAGCTTTACCCTGCGTAAAAGCTGATCCTCTTCGAGGTCTGCAAGATATGCGCCGTTTTCGTTCGCAAAAGCTATTTTTCTGGTAACACAATCGCCGACAGCACAGCTGAGGGGCTTTAAGCCGTTATCGAAAAAAGAGAGGGAGCTGTACCAGAAGTCCGGTATGCCATGTTTAAAAAGATAGCTTCCATCGAAAGGATCGCAAACTGCATAGAGTTTTTCACCTGATTTTCCTTCATTTATTTCGACGTGTCCTGCTTCTTCTGAGAGAAATGTAACAGGCGATCCTCTTTCTTCGAGCCGCCTGGAGTATCCGTTTTCTGCATCTTTATCCACTTTAAGGATATCCGGATCCCAGCTTTTAAACTTTCCGACTCTCTGCTCAACTTCCTCCCAACCGATATTCTGCTCTTTCAAGCCTTTAACGGTATCCAGTCCTTCCGCCACACATGCTAAATTGAAAGCTGTAAGCTCTCCCTCGGAGCTCCATTTAGAAAACCTTGTCTTGAATAGATTGTCATTCATTTTTTTTCTCCTTAGACCAGAGATAATAACAGCGCATGTTATAAAATGCAATATCTTTTTTATAAATGATAATTGCTGCTGCCGGTTGTAGATTCTTGTGCAGGATCATTTTTTCGACTATTATCGGAGAAAGGAATATTATAAGGGATAAGACTTGTCTATCAGAAATTTTACCTGGGTGCTGCCCGGCAAACTGAGCGGTATGGCCATGCCGGGCAGTCTTTACTATTCCACGGTGGATTATATCCTTGCTGATTTAACTGAGCTCTACGAAAAGGGTGTAAGGTGTCTCGTTTCCCTGAAGCAGATGGAAGATACATTTGGCTTTCTATGTGGAAAAGCTAATATCAAATGGCTCCATTTTCCCATTGAAAACTTCGGAATCCCGGCGAATATCGATGCTTTTAAGGAGCTCGTTGAGAGCTGCATTGAAAGTATAAATAATAACCGGCCCGTCTGTGTACACTGTTATGCGGGAGTAGGAAGAACGGGAATGGTCCTGGCCTGCCTCGTGGGTAAATATCTTTCCGTAGAAGTGGATGATGCCATTCGCCTGGTTAAGAGTAATCGTGAAGCCCTTGATACGGAGGAGCAGGTATTATTCGTGCGGCGTTTCCTGGATCTGGAGCGGTAAAGTCTCTGCCTGCGGAATAATCATGTTATCCGCCGACGAAAACTGCATACCCGGCTGCCGAGAGAATGAGAGAAATAACCGGTGTGAGAATCCAGCCTACACCGATGTTTCGCAGCATCCGGAACTTGACGGTGTTGGCGCCGTGTATCATCCCGATGCCGATAATGGCGCCGACGATAGCCTGGCTCGTGCTGACCGGCACACCTATAATGGCAAATATGTGGGTGGTGAGCGACATGGAGAGGACCGCCACAAACGCCGTAAGAGCATTTAGCGACATTATCTGAGACCCGACAGACATCATAACACGTTTGCTGAATGTGAGAACCCCAACAGCGATTGCAATACCTCCGAATAGCGCCAGGTGAGTGTCCGTCAATCCCTCTATCATCCCGGAGAATATACCGGTGGCGTTGGCCACGTTGTTCGCACCGAGGGCGTACGATCCGTATATACCGACTATAATAAGGCCTCCAAGGAGAAGCTTGTCCCGGGTTAAAATACTCATGGGGACGGTGTGGAAAAAAAGCCGGAGCAGCATGTAGCCGATCAATGAGAACAGCATGGCGCCGATGGGGGTGAATATCCAGCATATAACCACTTTTAGCAGACCGCTGAAAAACATATTGTTTGTCGCCAGGCCGATACCTGCTATAGCGCCGACAATGGCCTGCGATGTGCTGATGGGTAAACCGAAAATTGTCATGAGCGTTGTCGTAATGGCAGCTGCGACGGATACGATAATCATTGTCGTCTGGGTCTGTACAGTTAAACCGCTCAGGGTATGAATGCCCCGTTCTCCCTGAAGGAACGCACCGAGTATGATCGCGGCGGCACAGATAATGGCGGCTTTTCTAAAAGTGATTATTTTAGAGGCAACTGCGGTTCCGAAAACGTTGGCAGCATTGTTGGCGCCGAGAGCCCAGCCCAGGTACAGGCCGCCCAACAGGGTAAGCATTCTATATGCTCCTCTTGGCGACGATTATGCGTATCCGGTCACCGACATTCTCGGCGCGGTCTGTTATGCTGGCTAAGTGCTGCACAAAGTCCCTCAGGAGGATCTTGTGCATACCGTCGAGAGAGCTCGAGAATATCTGGTCGATAAGGTCGGCTTCGAGTCGGTCCGCCTCGCTTTCCAGCTCGTCGATTTGCCCGACTGTCACAGTGGCATTCATGAAACTGCCGAAAAGGTTGTTCGACGCGTTGATCATCTCGTTCACACATTTACAGCTGATATCCACGAGACTCAATATCTTCTCGTGAAACTCTTTTGGCAGGTCGATGTGCTGGTTCAGAATCATTCTAACGGTCGATTCAGCCTCATTCGGTACTCTATCCATGGTTTCCAGCAGTCCCAGGATGTCTCCCCTCGACTCCGGGAAGAGAGATTTGGTGTACATCATCACCTCGATCTCTCTGCGGA
>CBDUZM010000197.1:0-6123 GCA_965371685.1 uncultured Spirochaetaceae bacterium
ACATTGATCATTTTATGATTCAATACCCGCTCTTTGAGCCCCTTTATATGCTCGGAAATATCATGGCCCTCGATATTACGGTCGATCTTAAGGGCAATCCCGCCCAAAACATCTGTTTTCTCAACCAGGAATACCTCAAAGCCCTGATCCGCAATGGAGAGCGCGCTTGTCATTCCGGCGATTCCGCCGCCTAGAACAAGAGCCTTTTGCGTCACTTTGAGTGGTATGGATTTAAGCGGTTCGGTAAGCGCTACTTTTGTAACGGCTATTCTCACAAGGTCTTTTGCTTTTTCTGTAGAAGCTTCCCATTCATGCATGTGAACCCAGGAGCATTGGTCCCGGATGTTAGCCATTTCAAAAAGGTGAGGATTTAAGCCCGCCTCCCTGATCGTGTCCTGGAACAGCGGTTCATGGGTGCGCGGTGAGCAGGAAGATACGACCACCCTGTTCAGCTGATACTCCTTGATCTTCTCCTTCATTATGGTTTGAGTATCTGATGAACAGGTATAGAGGTTGTCGTCAGAGAACACTACATAGGGCAGGGTTTTTGCATACTCTGTCACATCAGGAACATCAAGAAAACCTCCGATATTTTTCCCGCAGTGGCAAACGAATACACCGATACGCGGCGGCTCGCCGGAAATATCCCTCTCCGGTGGAAGCTTCAGCTCCTCAACCTCGGTCCCGCGTGATTCGGATAAATATGCCATGGCACAGGAGGATGCGCTCGAGGCTTCTATAACCGTTTCCGGTATGTCCTTGGGTTCCGAGAAGGGACCGAACACAAATATACCATCCCTGGTTGAAGCAACTGGATCAAGCGGTCTATTTACAGCAAAACCACGATCGTCCAGGGAAATACCGAACTTATCGGCAAACTCTCCTGCTTCGGACATCGGCTGGAAACCCGATGATAGAATAACAATGTCGAACTCTTTAGTCTGATAACTGCCGTCGTCATCGGTATAACCGATTCGAAGATTTCCGCTGTTCGCCTGTTTTTCGATTTCCCGGGGACGGCATCTGGTAAAGGTAATGCCCAGATCTTTAGCCCGTTCGTAATAGGCATCAAACCCCTTACCATAAGCCCTTATATCCATGTAAAATATTTCACAGCGAATATCCGGCGCATGTTCCATGGCGATAATCGCTTCTTTTAAGGCATACATACAGCACACGGCGGAACAGTAATCATTATCTTTATCTCTGGAACCCGCGCACTGGATAAAAGCGATTCTCTTCGGCTCTTTTCCATCCGATGGGCGCTGTATATGTCCGGAATAGGGACCTGATGCAGATAATATACGTTCAAACTGCAGGCTCGTTATAACATCTTTATGTTTTCCGTAACCAAGCCTGTGCAGGCGGGAGAGATCGGAAAGCTCACATCCCGGCGATAAAAGGATGGCGCCGACATCTAATTCTACTATTTTGTCCTGCATTGTGTGATCGATGGCATTCGCCTCGCATGCTTCCACACACTGGAGGCATTCACAGCAGATCCCGCAGTCTAAACAGCGGCTCGCTTCCTGTACAGCCTGATCCTCGGTAAAGGTCAGCTCCATTTCCCGGAAATTCTTGATCCTCTGCTCGACGCTGAGCAGGGGGAATTCCTGCAGAGGTCTTTTCTCATCCGGGAAGGCGGGCATTGCGGCAATACGGACCGCTGGTTCCTCACGGCCGGAGTGTAAATCTTCTCCGAGTATATAACGCTCCAGAGAAACCGCCGCCCGGTGGCCATGGGCTATGGCATGAACAACATACCCGCCGCTTCCGGCTGCATCGCCACCGGCAAATACACCGGGTATGTTGGTTTCCAGGGTAACAGGATCAACCTTGATCAGATCCCTTTCAACCGAAAGATCGCCGGCCGCCTTATTCAGCAATGAGTATTCTACAGTCTGACCCAGTGCCGGCATAACAATATCCACTTTAAAGGATTTTGTTTTACCCTCAACAGGCAGAGGTCGTCTCCGTCCCGAATCATCCGGAGGGCCTAATATCATCCGGCTGCAGATAAGCTCGGTTACCCGGCCGTCGTCGCCTTTTATTGTGACAGGCGAAAGCAGGTAATGGATCTTTATACCTTCAGCTTCGGCTGCATCCAGTTCCTCGAGGCTTACCGGCATCTGCTCCCTGGAACGTCTGTACACAATAAAGGCATCTGCCGCTCCCAGCCTGAATGCGGATCGAACCGCGTCCATGGCAGTGTTTCCGCCGCCTATTACGGCAACGATTTTATTTTTAACGTTTACCGGAGAGGCGCCGGTGTTAATCTCCCGAAGGAAATCCACTCCGTGAATGACTCCTTTCAGATCCTCCCCTTCAATTCTTAACTGACGGCTTTTATGTGTGCCGACAGCAATAAAAACGGCCTTAAAGCCCTGCTTGAATAAATCTTCCAGGGTCAGACTGTCACCCATCGGCGTATTTGCTTTTATTTCCACTCCGGCTTTTTTTATAATATCGATTTCGTAATCCAGAATGTCATTGGGCAGGCGGTATTCGGGTATACCCACCCGCAGCATACCGCCGACTTTGCTTAATGCCTCAAATATTACAGGCCGGTAACCCTGTTTTGCCAGATCATAAGCAGCAGTGAGACCGGCCGGGCCGGAACCGATAATGGCAATCTTTTCCTTCTTCGCGATCTTTTCTTTTTTTCCGTTGCCGTCAAGTTCCCCCTCAGTAACCTGATGTTTCATCTCGTAATCAGCGGCAAACCGCTTTAAGGCCCTTATCCTGATTGCTTCATCAACATTGGCCCGGTTGCATTCATCTTCGCAGAAGCCGCATACACGGCCGCAAATAGCGGGTAGGGGAATTGTTTCCCTGATCAACTCGATCGCTTCTTTAAACTTGCCGCTGCGGATCAATGCTACATAGCCATGAGCGTTGCAGCCTGCCGGACAGGCATCCGTACAGGGTGAGACGCCCCTTTTTTCTATGGTAAAGACATTGGGCGTTGCCTGGGGAAAAGACCTGTAGATCGCATTTCGCTCTGCCAGGCCTTGATCAAATTCATTCGGCCGTATAACCGGG
Source organism: uncultured Spirochaetaceae bacterium (assembly GCA_965371685.1). Taxonomy (GTDB): domain Bacteria; phylum Spirochaetota; class Spirochaetia; order SZUA-6; family CAZLRN01; genus CBDUZM01. Next base: position 3,043 of record CBDUZM010000197.1, read on the forward strand.
CACACTTTGGCGCATTCTCCGCAGCCTGTGCATTTCGCCTCGTCCACGTAGCGGGTGTGCTTCTTTATTTTAACTTTGAAGTTCCCGGGATCGCCTGAAACTTCCTCCACCTCGGAGTAAGTTAACAGGTTTATATTAATATGACGGGCGCAATCTACCAGTTTGGGTGAAACGATACACATGGAGCAGTCGTTGGTGGGGAATGTCTTATCCAACTGGGTCATGATTCCCCCTATGGCAGGGAGCTTTTCTACAAGGTGTACTTTGAATCCGCTGTCAGCCAGGTCCAGAGACGCCTGAATGCCGGCGATTCCCGCACCTACAACCATGACTGAACCGATTCTGCCGTTCTCGGGCTTCATACTGTTTCGGGGCGCCTTTCCGCCTTTTTCAGCTGCCATATCTTCTATATCTCAACTTTGAGCTGCTCGAGTGTTTTTCCCACATCCTTAGCTATCTGTTCCTTTGTTGCATCTCCCTCATCCAGGATCAGGTTTATGCAGTCCCTGCGAAACTTATTGGCGGCTGTGCTGATTTCTTCTATCTTTTCCGTGAGATGGGGAGGAGCATAACCCTCTTGAACCGCCATATCCCTGAGTGCAAACATAATATCGGAGAAATCCACGTCCTGGGGACAGTTGGCCGAACAGGTATAACACTGCGAACAGAGCCAGATTACTTTGGAGCTCAACACCTGTTCACGCATGCCTAGAAGAATCATTCTTATAATTTTCCGGGGGTTGTACTTATGCTCAACATGAAATACAGGACAACCCGCAGTACATGTGCCGCAGGCAAAACATTTCGTTATATTTTCTCCACCGGGTTTGCCTGCTATCTCATATTTAAAGTTTGCATCCAGCTTATTATCAATAACTATTTTTTCCATAAACTTTTCCTCAAATATTATTCACCCGATCCCAATCTGACTCAGGAGCACCTGATTTGAAAATATCGGTAATTCTATGGCTTTGGCCGGGCACTCCCCCGCACAAATGCCGCACTTCCGGCAGGCCTCCGGTATACTCATCGCCGCGCCCTTTTCTCTATCCACCTGCATGGCTTGAAAGGGACAGCTCCTCACACAGGTTAAACAGAGTATGCATTTGTCCGGATCCACCACGGCACTGGAAAGCTCGATCTCCATAGATCCCTTCTCGAGAAGCGAGTGAACGGCCAGTGCCGCTGCCTTGGCTTCCGTAATGATCTGCGGAATATAGTCCTGACCCCGGCAGGCGCCTACAACAAAAATTCCCGGGCGGTTGGTCTGCTCGGGGAAGAGATGGATATTATTATCCTGCATTTGACCGAGGCTGTCGACGGATACCCCGGTTATACTCACCAGGGTAGAATCCGCTGAAGAATTGATGCCGCGGGTACTGATCCCGACAAAATCACAGTGCAGAGAGACCTCTTCACCTAAGATTGAATCGCGGTATGTAATCGAGACTCCGTCTTCACCCTCTATTAATGAAGGCTTCCCCTCATACTTAACAATATTCACTCCCGCCTCTCTCGCCTCGTCGTAGAGTTTCTCAAGGCCCGGAGCGGCAATTCTTGCATCGCGGCAGAAGAGATGCACCTGCCGGTATCCTCTGCGCTGAAGGTTTAAGGATATGTTCAGAGCGGTCTCCATGCTCGCTTTGGTCTCGTCAATGTTTATATCCAGGATGAGACCGATTGGACGCGCCCCATTCTTCCTGCGAAGGTTGGCAACAGTACCCTCAATTTCATGCATGGGTACCATAAAGTTTTTGTTGTGCAGTGGATTGCCGGCTTCATTCGCAATCTCCGTATCGGCAATCCCGGCAGCCAGAACGATAGCTCCGAAGTCCAGGGGCATATCACCTTCCGGCGTGTGAATTTTGGCTTTAAAAGAGCCAATATGCCCGTTTAAATCCTTTAAGCAGCTGCCTGTATAGACCTTTACTCCCTTGAGCATATCAGGGATTGTGCTGTCAGATGCACATTCGACACGGAAGAACCGGCCGCCGGTTCTTTCGCTCTTTTCAACAAGGGTTGTATCATATCCCAGGGCTTTGATCTCCGAAGCAGTCTGAATACCCGCAATACCCCCCCCAATTACTAATACCCTCCGATCTAAGGGAATGCTTTTGACTTCGAAAGAGGGTATCAGGGAAAAGGCGCGTATTCCGCGATTGATTGCGGATACAGCCTGTTTAACGGACTTTTCATGCCTGATATTTACACCATAAACGGCGCCTGGAGAGAGTCCTGCTTTTTGTGCGATTCTCTCTAAGAGCTCCTGATTACGCACGGGAGAGCAGCCGGCAAAAACTATCCTGTCTATACCTCTTTCCCGGACAGGTTTTGCTATTGAGGATAATTCAGGCTCCGTGCACAGAGTTGAAAGATGGAAGATGTCCGGGCAGGGCTTTCCATTACACAATATTTGCGATGCGATATTTGCTGCATCTTTTTTCGAAAAAAGAGTTCCTCCGCAATCACAGATAAATATGCCTGTTTTTTCACTCATATTGCTTTCTCGTGATCAAATCCTTATCCGGCTCTATGGTCTTGGAAGAAGACCTGCAGCCTCGACAATCGCCGGAACGCGTCTTTCCCACTCTATGGCCATAAGATGTATTCCGGCCACCCCTTCTATTTCCTGCAATCGTTTGATCTGTTCAACGCAGATCTTAATCCCCTCTGCGGCCTTGTCTTCAACCTTTGAGAGCCGTTCCAGGTAATAGTCCGGTACAGTCAGGCCTGCAACACTGTCCCTCATATACTTTGCCATTCCCACGGATTTTAAGGGTGTAAGACCGGCCATTATCTTCACCTTTTTATGCAGCTCTCTTTCGCGTACCTGTTTCATCCATTTCTCGAATCGATCCATGTCGTAGATGCACTGGGTTTGTATGAAATCGACCCCGGCATTTACTTTCTTGGCGAGCCTGATAACCCGGAACTCGAAGGGATCGCCGAACGGATTTGCCGCTCCTCCTATGTATATCCTGGGTTCTACAATGGGCGCTTTTTTACTGTTCTTGATTTCGTCTCCGCAGATGAAAATCTTTTTGTCCCTCATATCTTTAAGGGCCTGGATCAGTTGAATCG
>CBDUZM010000198.1:0-6119 GCA_965371685.1 uncultured Spirochaetaceae bacterium
CCGGTAGTCTGACTACATTCCGATGTAGTCAGATCCGGTAGTCATAGCATGTAGTTTCCAATCGTAGTTTTATAGAGCGGATAAAAATTTTGATTGCTTTTCAGGCATTAGGTAGAAATTAGTGTTCAATGCCTAACTTTGTATCGGAGATATAAGGATTATGTTGAGTTTGATTGGTAAAAAAATAGGGATGACTCAGCTTTTTAAAGAAAATGGAATACTCGTTCCGGTGACAGCGGTAAAGGTGGAACCTAATATTGTCGTTGGCGAGAGAACTCAAGAGAAACACGGATATAATGCAGTGATTATAGGTGCTTATACTGCTAAAAAGAAACATATTATAAAACCTGTGCTTGGGCAATTTCCTAAAGGTATTGAGCCTACCAGAGTCCTCATGGAGATTAGGGATTACGAGGGAGAATACAAAATTGGGGATAAGCTCGGGGCCGATATGTTTGAGGGAATCCGGTTCGTCGATGTCCAGGGAATATCAAAAGGAAAGGGTTTCCAGGGTGTAATGAAAAGGCATGGTTTTAGAGGTGGTAGAAAAACACACGGTTCAAAATTTCACAGGGCTGGTGGTTCTACCGGACATGCTGCGTCTCCTTCCAGGGTATTCAAAGGAAAGAAAATGGCAGGGCGTATGGGAGGAGAGCGAAAGACATTGCAGAACCTTAATTTGGTGTCTGTTGATAAAGAGAACAATCTGCTATTGATAATGGGCAGCATTCCGGGCACCAGGAACAGCATGGTGATAGTAAAGAAATCTAAGAAGAGATAGAGGACTTTGATGAAAAAACCGGTTTTCGGTCTGGACGGAACTGAGCTTAAGAAAATCGAGCTGCGGGATGATGTGTTTAATATAGAGGTAAGCGAAGGAGCAATCTACAATGCTGTCAAGAACGAAGAAGCCAATGCTCGAGTAGGAACCGCATCGACAAAAACAAGGGGTGAGGTGAGAGGGAGCCACAAAAAACCGTTTCGTCAGAAGGGAACAGGCCGAGCCCGTGCAGGAAGAAGAAGGTCACCTCTCTGGGTTGGAGGAGGAATAACTTTCGGACCAAGACCTAGAGATTTCCATTATTCGTTGCCAAAAAAGGCAAAGCGGCTTGCGATTAAATCAATCCTGAGTCTTAAGAATAAAGAGGATAAGTTAATGATTGTAGAAGATTTTAATATAGAATCTGGAAAAACCAAGGATCTGCTGAAGCTGCTGAAACCTTTTGCAATTGATGGAAAGACTCTAATTATTCTCTCTGATGATGCTCCTATGGTGAAGAGAGCAGGCTCTAACATACCCTGGCTGAACCTTCTTTCCTTCAACAGGCTGAGGGCTCACGATATGTTTTACGGTGGTAATTTCCTAATCCAAGAAAAAGCAACAAAGCTGCTCAACGATTTTTACGGTAAAAAGAAAAGGGAAAAATAATGGATCTGGATAGAGTTATAATAGAACCGATTTTAACTGAGAAATCTAATATGTTGAGGGAAACACATAAGTATTGTTTTAAAATTGACTCGAGGGCAAATAAAATCGAAGTCGTTAAGGCACTGAAAAAAGTATTTGATGTGCATCCTGTTAAATGCAACATCATAACTGTAAAAAGAAAGCCGAAGAAGGTAAGATACCGCCCGGGCTATACATCGGCCTGGAAGAAAGCGATTGTTACCCTTCCGGAAAACGAGACGTTCTCTATTTTTGAAGGAGCATGAGCAATCGATGCAGCAGGAGTTGGTGAATGCCTATAAAGACCTATAAACCGCGCACACCCGGGTTGAGACAGAAAACGAGTCTCAGCTTTGAAGAGTTGACTACACGCGATCAAGAAAAATCCCTCACCAGGGGAATGGCTTTCAAAGCGGGTAGAGGCGCCAGCGGAAGAATAAGTGTAAGGCGTAAAGGCGGAAGGCACAAGAGGAAGTATCGTATTATCGATTTCCGAAGGGATAAAATCGGGATCCTGGGTCAAGTAGTGAGCATCGAGTATGATCCCAACAGGAGCGCAAATATTGCCCTGGTTCACTATCAGGACGGCGAGAAGCGTTATATTCTGGCGCCTAAGGGTTTGACTGTCGGTCTTTCTGTTGTAAGCGGTCCCAAGTCGGAAATGGAACTTGGTAATGCTCTGCCCCTGGAGAAGATCCATCTTGGTATGGAAGTACACAATGTGGAGCTGCAGTTGGGGAAAGGCGGACAGATGGCTCGTTCTGCCGGCGCCTCTGCAACTCTCGTTGCCAAAGACGGTGATTATGTCACACTGAAACTGCCTTCCGGTGAGATGAGAATGGTCTTTCATAAATGTTATGCAACAATCGGTGAAGTAGGTAATGAGGATCATATGAATGTGAGCCTGGGAAAGGCAGGCAGATCACGGTGGCTTGGACGGAGACCAAAGGTTCGCGGGGTTGTAATGAATCCTCATGACCATCCTCATGGTGGAGGTGAAGGAAAAAGTTCAGGAGGTCGTCATCCTGTTACCCCATGGGGGAAGCCGACAAAGGGCTACAAAACACGTAAAAAGAAGAAATATTCTGACAGGTTTATTACTAAGAAAAGGAGATAGGAGTAGAGAGTGTCAAGATCTATTAAGAAAGGACCTTTTATTGAGAAAAGTCTTTACAAAAAGGTGCTGAATGCGAGTAAGTCGGGGGGTAAAGGTATGATAAAGACTTATTCCAGATGTTCTACTATCATTCCCGAGATGGTCGGGTTGAACATTTCAGTCTATAACGGAAAAACATGGATACCGGTTTATATTACAGAGAATCTGGTCGGCCATAAGCTGGGAGAATTTTCTCCCACGCGATTATTCCGCAGTCATTCCGGATCTGATAGAAAGGTTGTCAGGAGATAGGTGGGATTATGGCAGACGAAAAGAAGAAAGGATTCAGCGCTGGGGCGCGTTTTATACGCATTTCACCCACTAAACTGCGAGTAGTTGCCGACAAGGTACGGAAGAGACCATACAGTGAAGCAATCGCTCTCCTTGAAGCGATGCCTCAAAAGGGTGCGCGGCTTCTGAGAAAAGTAATTAATTCAGCGGCTGCAAACGCTCTCTATAATAATAAGAAGCTGGACGAAGATATGCTTTACATTAAGGTCCTTCTGATAGATGAAGGACCTCGAATGAAGAGGATGTGGCCGAGAGGAAGAGGGAGAGCTGATCGATTGATGAAGCGAATGAGTCATATAAAGGTCGTTCTCGACGAGATTTCATAAGGGAGGAAACAGTGGGGCAAAAGGTTAATCCTTATAGTCTGAGAATAGGGATCAATAGGACCTGGAAATCTAAATGGTACATAGATCCGCGCAGGTATGCAGAAACTTTACATCAGGACCTTGAAATAAGGAGAGTAATTGACGAAAGTCCGGAAACTCAAGCTGCCGATGTAGCCGATGTTGAGATAATTCGGCATCCGCAGAGGGCAACGGTAATCATACATACCGGCCGTCCGGGTGCGGTCATCGGAGTAAAAGGCGCCAATATTGAAAAACTTGGCGCCAGGCTTCAAAAAGTAATCGGCAAGAAGATACAAATTAAGATCAAGGAAATAAAGAGATCCGACCTGAATGCCCAGCTGATCGCGATGAATGTGGCAAGGCAGCTGAAGGCTCGTGCTTCTTTTAGAAGGGCCATGCGAATGGCAATACAGAATGCCATAAGAGGGGGGGTTCAGGGAATCAAGATTAAGATCGGCGGCCGATTGGGGGGAGCGGAAATGTCGAGAACTCTCGAGATGAAAGAGGGGAGGATACCGCTGCATACCTTCAGGGCGGACATAGATTATGGATTTGCCGAGGCACATACTACCTTTGGTTCCATTGGAGTCAAGGTCTGGGTGTTTAATGGTGAAGTTTATGGAAATGAGATGAGCAAGGAAGATGCCGGTCTTATTGCCAGGCGACAGCGGGATAGGGGCTGACCTTGAGGAGTAAAAAGGCATGCTGAGTCCGAAAAGAACGAAATATAGAAAGAGACAAAGGCGCAACAGAAGCATGAGAGGTGTTGCCTCAAGAGGAAACAAATTATCCTTTGGTGACTATGGACTGGTCTCCCTTGAAGGCAAGCAAATTACAAACAGGCAGATCGAGGCTGCCAGAATTGCCCTGACCCGCCATATAAAAAGAGGAGGTAAGGTTTGGATCAGGATATTTCCCGACATGCCTTATACTAAAAAACCGGCGGAAACAAGAATGGGAAAGGGAAAAGGCAATCCCGAGTATTGGGTAGCCAAGGTCAAACAGGGCACTATGCTATATGAATTATCAGGTGTTTCTGTAGACCTGGCAGAAGAGGCCATGAAGTTGGCGGCGAGTAAGCTGCCTGTAAGGACAAAGTTCGTAATGAGAAGGGATTTGGAGTAATGGAATGAAGGATTCTTTTAAGGATTTAACATTAAAAGAGCTTATAACGAGAAGAGAAGATCTAAAGAAGGAGTATAAAGACCTCCGTTTTAATGTTGTAGTCGGCCATGTGGATAATCCTCTAAAGAAAAGGACCTTACGCCATCAGATTGCCCGGGTTAATACGATTATTCATGAGTACGAATTAGGTGTAAGGAAGGAGTTAAAAACTGGTTAAGGAGATTTTGGTGGAAGAAAAAGGGAAAAAACGGAGCAATAAGAAAATATTTACAGGGAAAGTTATTAGCAACAAGATGGATAAGACAATTGTAATAACTGTAGATCGGAGAAAACTACATAGTTTATATCAGAAGTACGTGACAGTTACGAAAAAATTTAAAGCTCATGATGCTAAAAACGAGGCAAATATTGGTGACGTGGTTCGGGTGATTGAATCGAGACCGCTGAGTAAAGATAAACGATGGAGGCTTCTCGAGATCGTGGATAGAGCCAAATAAGATGAGTTTTCAGGGAGAAGGCAATGGTTCAGATGATGAGTTACTTAAATGTGGCCGACAACAGCGGAGCTAAAAAAGCAATGTGTGTGAAGGTGCTGGGAGGAAGTAAAAGGAAATTCGCACGCGTTGGAGACATAATTGTAGTTGCGATCAAAGACGCCCTGCCGAATGCTCCGGTACAAAAGGGAACTATAGAAAGGGCGGTGATTGTGAGGACTAAGAAAGAGTACCGCCGTCCTGATGGGACCTATATTCGATTCGATGATAATGCTTGTGTCATTATCGATACTACTAAGAATCCTAAAGGAAAGAGAATATTCGGTCCTGTAGCGAGAGAGCTTCGAGAGAAAGATTATATGAAGATAATATCTCTTGCTCCGGAAGTTCTTTAATTGGAGGTGAAAATGCTTGGATCTAAGTTAAGGAAAAATGATCAGGTGAGAGTCGTTACCGGAAAGGAACGGGGCAAACAGGGAAAGATCCTTCAAATCGACAGGAAAAATAATCGGGTAGTTATAGAGGGATTAAACATGGTGAAGAAAGCCATGCGGAAGAGCAAAACTAATCAAAAGGGCGGGATTGCCGAGATAGAAGCCGCCATACATATATCGAATGTCCAGATGATATGCCGGAAATGCGGTCCGACGAGAATAGGTTTCAAACTGGACGGTAAGAAGAAAAACCGAGTATGCCGGAAGTGCGGAGAGCAGCTGTAATAATGAAAACGAAAACGAAAACCGATGAACCGAGATTGAAGAAGGCGTATAAGGACAAAATAGTAAAGGAGCTCTTTGAGGAATTCAAATATCGCTCGGTCATGGAAGTTCCCAGGCTGGAGAAAATTGTCGTCAGCATGGGCCTCGGAGAGGCTATACAAAATAAGAAGCTTCTTGATTCGGCAGTTAAGGAACTTACAAAGATAACCGGGCAGATGACAGTCAAGACAAAGGCGAGGAAGTCAATTGCTGCTTTCAAAGTCCGTGAAGGCAATGAGATCGGAGCAATGGTCACTCTGAGAGGCAACATCATGTATGAATTTGCCGACAGGCTGATGAATGTTGCTCTTGCCCGGGTGAAGGACTTCCGGGGAACAAACCCCAATTCTTTCGATGGACATGGTAATTATTCCCTGGGACTTACCGAACAAATTATTTTTCCGGAGATTGACTACGATAACATTGAAAGAATAGAAGGGCTGAATGTAGCTATTGTCACTACCGCAAAAACAGATGATGAGGCAAAAACCCTTCTTTCTA
>CBDUZM010000199.1:0-6104 GCA_965371685.1 uncultured Spirochaetaceae bacterium
ATCCGATGACAATTCCACGAAGTAGACGTTGGCATAGCGTACATAAGGTTTCTCAGGAATTTCTTCTTCAGACTCAGGCGCTGCCGGACTTTCTTCAATCTCTTCAGGCATTTCCACTTCAATTACAATTTCTTCCTGTTCGCTGTCTTCTTCTGTCTTTTCTGCAGGTATTTCATCGGTTATAATAGTGACTTCGGGTTTTTCCTCTTGATCTCTTTTAAAAAGCTCAGAGAAACCGGTTTTTTCCAGGATGTCCCGTATGCTTTTCTGATTGAACAGAAAAATTACTACAACGAGCAGCATGAGCGCTACCCAAAAGAGACACCCCAGTGATCTTTTTTTTCTAGCCATACCTGCTTCTATAATCGGCTTAAACCGTTGCTCTGTTTAAGGTACTACAGATGAACTGCTGCTTCCAAATTGACAGCACTCTGAATAGGCTATAATATTGATGACATGAAGAAATTCAAGGGTATTATGGCTTCTCCCGGCATTGTTATCGGAAAAGCTTTTCTCTGCACAGAGGAGAAGCTGGCAATACCCAGATATGACATCAGACGAAAGAAAATCGACAAGGAATTCTTAAGATTTCAGAGTGCCGTCGGCAGGATATCGGAAGATTTAAACCATTCAATCGAAGAGGCCCGGCGTGAGGAGCGGGATTTAGACAGGCGATTACTGGAAAGCCATTTAATGATGATCAACGATCCCGATTTTTCATTCAAAATACATTCCGGGTTAAAGAAAGAACTCAAAAACGTCGAGTGTGTAATCGTACAGGTTATTGAGGACATGACGGGAAAACTCAGTGTCTTGAAAGACGAATACTTAAGAGAACGGTCCTACGATTTTCACGATATTTCCCGCCGCATTATAAACCAGCTTCTCAATAGAAGCAGACAATCCATTGCGAGTGTTAGTGACGAAGTAGTTCTTGTAGCTCACAATCTGATGCCTTCGGATACAATTTCTCTCAATAAAGCCAAGGTGTTGGGTATAGCGACAGATGTAGGGGGGAAGACCTCTCATACGGCTATTCTGGCCCGTTCATTGGAGATTCCTGCTGTTCTCGGACTCTCACACATTACATGGAATGTGAATGATGGAGATGAGCTTATAATCGATGGTAATTCAGGCACAGTAATCGTTAATCCCGATGAGAACGTTAAGGAGCAATACCAGAGGAAAAAACAGAAATGGGATTTGTATGAGCGTAATCTGCATGATCTGGATAACCTTCCCGCTAAGACTCTGGACAATAAGAGAATACTGCTTGAGGCAAATATCGAAATACCGGAGGAAATAGAATCTGTGCATGGCCATGGCGCCGATGGTATTGGCCTCTACCGATCCGAATTTCTCTTTATTCAACCTCATACTTATCCCCCTGAGGAAACACAGTACATCGCTTACAGGCATGTTCTCGAAGGTATGAAAGGTAAAAGCGTTGTTATAAGGACGTTGGATCTGGGGGGTGACAAGATAATCCCTGGATTTAAAGATATGACAGAAGACAACCCGATCCTCGGATGGAGAGCGGTTCGATTCTGTTTATCCAATCCTGATATCTTTAAAACGCAGATTCGAGCTCTATATCGGGCGGCCGTGCACGGTAATCTCAAGATTATGTTTCCCATGATATCGGGACCCGAGGAATTGGATAAAATACTCGCCCTTGTTGCAGAGGTCAGGAAAGATTTGAGAAAGGAAGGTTTACCATACAAAGAAGATGTTCCCCTGGGGATCATGATCGAAATTCCTTCCGCTGCGCTGACATCAGATGTTTTAGCAAGGAAGGTGGATTTTTTTTCAATTGGAACCAACGATCTGATACAATATACTATTGCCGTTGACCGGGGCAATGAGAGGATAGCCTATCTCTATGAACCTCTGCATTTAGGAGTTCTCCGTACTATAAAAATTGTTATTGATAATGCCCATCAGAACAGGATACCGGTAAGTATGTGCGGAGAAATGGCTGCCGATCCAATGTTAACCGTTGTGCTGCTGGGATTAGGACTCGATGGTTTCAGCATGAGCGCCGCGAGTGTTCCGGAAATCAAGAGGATAATACGATCTGTAGATACTAACGATGCGCGACGTCTGACTGAAAAAGTCCTGAAGCTGTCCTGCGCAGAAGAGATACATGGCTTCCTGAAAAGCTGGATGGAAGACCGTTTCGATATCTTTGGTCATAAGGATTAATAAACCAATGTGTAACCTTCCCAGTGTAACAATTCTCGGAAGCCCGAATGTGGGTAAATCTACTTTATTTAACAGGATTCTCGAAAAAAGGCGTACGATAACGGATCGTACGCCCGGCGTTACGCGTGATCCGGTAGAGATGATCTGCACTTTCAATGGTATAAGTTTTAATCTGATCGATACAGGAGGTTTTCAGCAGAAAGGCTCGAACGAGCTCGAAAAAGCTGTAAGCAGGCGAAGCCTCGAATTAGCCCGGGAAACCGACCTTATCCTTCTCGTTTTGGATGTCGGCAATATCAGCCCACTAGATCAGATATTTATTGAGCAGCTCCGCCCCTACAAAAATAAGCTGATACTTGTGGCTAACAAGGTTGATACTTCCGCACGTGATTCAATGGTTTGGAATCTATACGAGTTAGGAATGGAGAAGATTGTAGGTGTCTCCGCCGCTCACGGAAGAAATATCGCAGAGCTTAAGGAACAAATATCTACATTCTTAAAAAACGAAGAACTGACGGGAAATAAAAAATCACCGCAGACCGTAATTCCGGATGTTAGAATCGCCATTCTCGGTAAACCGAATACCGGTAAATCTACGCTGTCAAACAGGCTTCTGAACGAAGAAAAGTCATTTGTATCAGAAAAGCCGGGTACAACCAGGGATGTTATAGAGGGACAATTCAGCTATAAGGAATCAACCTTTCGCGTAATGGATACAGCGGGAATAAGGAGAAAGAGTAAGGTAAAAAATGCAGTAGAGTATTACTCGGTTAACAGAGCAATTAAAAGCATTCAAAGCTGCGATCTCGTTTATCTGCTGATCGATGCTGCCGAAGGTCTGACTGAGCAGGACAAAAAAATTTCATCTTTAGTAGTAAAAGAAGGGAGAGGGATTATTCTGGTCATGAACAAATGGGATATGCTCGAGACTATTCCTAATCGTCTTGAAGCGGTGAAAGACCGAATTCTTTTTAAATTTCCCATTTTGAAATTTGCTCCTGTTGTTCCTATATCGGCCATAAACGGTTATGGAATTGGGAGCCTCCTAAAATTGAGCATCAAGATAAAAAAGCAGCTCAATCAAAGGGTAAGTACATCTAAATTGAATCAAGCTCTCAAATCCTGGTTGATTGAGTATCCCCCTCCTGTCCGGGGTGGAAATATCAAGATACGTTACGCTACACAGGTGTCCTCCTTCCCGGCAGTATTCGTATTCTTTGTCAATAGACCAAGAGGATTGCCTGCCTTTTATTCCAATTATCTCACCAATAAAATACGGAAAGACTTCGATTTTGACATGATACCGGTGCGGGTGGAATTCAGAATCAACAGCCGGCTTCCGCTTTAGTAAAAAGGTAACGGCTGTCCGGACAAAATTCCAATAGTCCTGTGGTAATTAAGATAGATTTGGGGTATATTTTTTATTAATGTACAGAATTAGTGAAGTTTGTGCATTGCTGGGTATCAAGCCTCATGTACTCAGGTACTGGGAGCAAGAGATGCCGCTGCTTTCACCGGAAAAGAATCTTACCGGGAGAAAAATATACGCGCAGAAGGATCTTCAAATCCTCCTGCGCCTCAGACATCTCATATATGATAAGAAATACACCATGCAAGGCGCCAGAGAGAAGATATGGGAGGAAATTCAAGAGGGCGATCCCGACATCCGCTCACGAATTGCAGAAGTAAAGGGCGACCTGTTGAAAGTTAGTCATCTTATAAAGAACCGAATGAGGAAGTATATTAAAAGGAACTCATACCTTGAACACTTGAAAGAGATAAATCAGGGGCATCTTTTCGATTATTGGGATTCCCGGCCTGATCATATGAAAAAAAGGCTTCTCGAGGATTTAAAATATCTGGATTTCAATTTATTGACAGTTATAGAAAAAATAATCGGGCAAAAAAAGGAGAAGCCGGTCCATATTCAGCCTGTTGAGTATATTGCATTTTCCGATAGTAAAAAAAACATAAAAGCAAGGGTTTTGGGAGAGGAGTGTATTGCATCCGGAAAAACTGCTTTTATTACGGTTGCCGGAGGGCAGGGTTCGAGGCTTGGTTTTGACGGTCCAAAAGGTATGTTTCCCATAAGCCCAATTAGAAAGGCCAGTCTGTTTCAGATTTTTGCAGAAAAGCTGCTATCAGCCGGACTTAAATATGGCGTCTCTATACCCTGGTATATAATGACCAGTTCAATTAATCATGAGCAGACATGCTTATACTTTGAAAAGAACTCCTACTTCGGCCTGGATAAAGAACAGATCACCTTCTTTTCCCAGGGGCTTCTTCCCAGCTTCGATGATTCGGGAAAGCTGATACTTGCCGAAGATGGCGGTATATTTAAAAATCCCGACGGCCATGGCGGATTAATTAGAGCTTTAAAGCGGAACAAACTTTTAGAGGATATGCAGAAACGGGGCATTGAAGAGCTTTTTTGTTTCCAGATAGACAATCCGTTAGTGAATGTGCCTGACCCGACTTTCCTCGGTACACACCTTTCTGCAGGCGCCCAAGTGTCCTCGAAAGTAATCAAGAAAGCATACCCGGAAGAAAAACTCGGTGTAATCGGCAAGGTGGACGGAAAGCCAGGCATAATTGAGTATTCGGATCTGGACAAAGAGAGCATGTATGCAAAAGATAAAAGAGGGGTGTTTCTCTTCTCTCAGGGTTCAATAGCGATACACTTGATGAATGTAGCCTTCCTCCGGAGGAAGGACTTAGAATTGCCTTACCATACTGCCCGTAAGAAGATAAAAGCTCTTATACCCGGAAGCAGTCGAACCGAAATTGTAGAGAAAGAAGCGACCAAGCTGGAGATGTTCATCTTTGACATCATCACGATGACTGATACCACGTTATTTTATGAAACACTTCGTGAGGAAGAATTTGCTCCTCTCAAAAATAAAACAGGGATAGATTCAGTGGAGAGTTGTATTGATGGTCAGATTGCCAGGGCGGCAACCCACTTCGTTGCCTGTGGCGTTACGGTTCCTGTCGATGGAAATGGAAAATCTCTTTACAGGCTGGAAGTGTCGCCGCTTTTCGCATTGGATGAAGAAAGCCTCAGAGAAAAATTGAAAGGCGTTACTATTACTATTGATGAAGATGAACTTTTTATTTAGCCGGAATGCAGTTTTTTTTGTAATTCTCATTTTCCTAGCCGGAGGAAATCTTTTCAGCCAGGGCTTCGGGACAAATACAACTTCTTACGAATTTTTCCCTGAGAGTTGGGAGACGCGGCTCAAGTACAAGTATCTGCTCTTAGCGCCGATAGGCAGTATACCCAGCGTAGTACAAAGGACCAACGAACAGAATGAAGGCACAGAGAATGTTTTATTTCGTATTGAAATCAAAGGAAAGGAATTACATTACTACTTTCTAATACTGGATGCTATCGGAAAAATGAATTTAGCCCGGAGAGGGAATATTTCAATTAAACGGAACAGGGATACAGGCCGGTTCGAATATATAACGTTTCTGCTAAGGGATAATCCTGGATGTTTTGCCCGTATTTATCCGGATTATGATGACGACCGAAGCACCATGGATATTACGTTGTACGGAAAGAAAATATATAAGCAGATTAGACTGTATGTCCGGTTTAACAACTTTCTTACTGCACCGGTTAGTGATATCATGCGAATTACGGCAGACCGAATTGACTGGGACATCATGGCGGGCGAGGGTGAAAGAAGCGCTTCCCTGATAGATATGACGGCGACGATAAGGAAACGGCTGCCCCATTTTTTGGATTGCGAAGACGGCGCTTATGACAGCACCGGAAATCCTGTGTATATCGAGACGGGGCTTCCCTCTGCGGGCGGTGTGAATTGCTCGGGATTTGCTAAATGGGTTGTTGATGGATATTTTTTTCCTCTTACTGGCTCATATATGGATGT
>CBDUZM010000200.1:0-6070 GCA_965371685.1 uncultured Spirochaetaceae bacterium
CATTATTATGATGAGGAACTGGTAAAACCCAGCCTGCGCTTTTTTCTTAGCTTTAAGCGGCTCTGCTCCCCCGATCGATTATCGGAAGTGAAAATTCATACAAACAGCCTCGAGGACATGTACAGAGACCGGGGTATGAGAAGAATAAACCTCGATCCCGGTATCCTGTCGTTGAGCCGCTTTATACTCGCTACCACTAAAGATGGATCTCACAGAATTCCTCTCCGATCCGGGATCTATGGAGAGGTGACCCTTGTGTTTGAACACGGAGAATTCCACCCCCTTCCCTGGACCTATCCCGATTACAGTAGCGAAACATACAGAGACATCCTGAAGCAGATCCGCCAGGAATATAGAAACCAGTTACGCTGATTGTCTTCTAATTGTTTTTTCAATGCAGAAGGCCGATTTTACCCTTTATAAAGATGAAGGAACCCCATCGAAAGTCACAATCGCGGAGGGAAAATGGGAAAAAAACGGCTGCTCCCGGCATTATGTCTTTCACTCATCTGTCTATCCTGCCGTTATTTCGGCTCGGAACAGGAAATAGTCATTGTTCTTCCTGACCTTCCGAAACCATGGAAAGACAGCTTCCACTCGCTTCCCTTTTCCGTGTGCTTCCCGGGCAGCTATGGAAGTATCGAAAGATATCTTGTGGATGCCGATTCCTGCGAGTTAGCTCTGTCGGTGTCAAAAGGCTTCTGCATTCCTGTCACAGCATATCCCCTGCTGGGTGAAACCGCATTACTCCCTGCCGGCGCATTGTTTCCCCTTGACCTTGCCGAAGGCGGCAGACTTATACTGACCTGGAACCAGGGGTTTACGGCAAGCCTTCTGCTCGATTTTTTTGCAGCGGGTGTAGAGATAGACACCATCAACACAGACAGGTTGAGCCTGGAAATCGTCGATCGGACAAGTAATCCATGGACTCTGGATAGAAACGCAATCTGCGGGGCGCTCCTTGGCGGGGAATTCCGCGTAACAGACTTGAAGTTTCTCCCTGTTGTCGACTGTTTACTCGTGGTAGGCGAGGGATTCTGGCTTACAGAAAACCCCCATGCCCCTCTATTCGAAGCGGACACTGAAGGAAAGATTATCCTGCCCCTTACATGGGGATATCATCGAATATTCAGCTGCTCTTCACCCATTCAATACGAAGTGCAGGTCGGTCCGGAAGAAATATTAATAAAACAATCAACATATACGCGGCAGCAATAAGCCCCTGGGAAAATCCATAACGCGTCTTCCTCCAATGCGGGTTTCCAGTATTACCTTTCCGGGATTCGATTCTGAAATTTCACCGACAACAGCGGCTCTCTTTCCCAGAGGATGAGATCTTAATGCCCGGCAGGCTTTTTCGGCTGCCCGGTGCGACACTACTGCAATAATGACACCCTCGTTGGCCACTTCCAGAGGGTTAAGACCCAATAAATCGGCGACTGTAGAAACTTCCTCTTCCACCGGAAATTCCGCCTCATGTGCCGTAATGCCAAAGGGCATATTACGGCATATCTCGTTCAGTATGGCCGCGGCGCCGCCCCTTGTGGCGTCTCTAATAAATTTTACTTCCTCGCCGAAATCGTACAGGCGTCGACACAAGGGATGGAGGAATGAGCAGTCGCTCCGCAGACTGGAACCCACACTCAGTTTTTCGCGGGCGGCAAGAACGGCAATTCCGTGAGAGCCAACGGGACCGGAAACAACAACAGCATCGCGGGGAGCTATCCTTTGAGGTGTAATGGGATGCTGAAAAACTCTCTCCCCAAGGCCGGTCGTATTGATGTACATTCCCCCGCCTCTTCCCTTAGGCACGACCTTTGTATCGCCTGTAACAACAGCAACCTCCGCTTCTCCTGCGGAACGTACAACTGATTCCAGTATCTCTTTCAAGGTCTTCAAGGGCAGGCCCTCTTCCAATATCAGTGAAAGGCTCAGGTATCGGGGAACCGCCCCTGCCACGGAAAGATCGTTGCATGTGCCGAACACGGCCAGGGTACCGATATCACCTCCGGGGAACCGGAGGGGATCGATTACATAGGAATCGGTGGTGATAAACCCCTCCCCTTCCAACCGGAAGGACGTGGCATCGGACAGCTCCGTGTATCTCCCGCTCTTCATCAGGGGAAAAATCAGATCGTCTATGAGCTGCCGGGATAATGCTCCACCGCTCCCGTGCTCCAGCTTTATTTCCTCAATCTTTTTCACATTCTTCCTCCGTAGCGGAAATATGCGGCACAACTCCCTTCGGAAGATACCATGCAGGGACCCACGGGCTGATCCGGGGTACAGCTATCCGCGAAAAGGGAGCAGTCTGTGGGCAGGTTCTTGCCCTGGATGACCTTGCTGCACAGGCAGCCGGGAGGATCGTGATCTTGAATGGGAGGAAGATCGAAAGCCCGTACTGCATCCATTTCACTGAACTCATCCCTCAGCAGCCTGCCGCTCCGTGGAATCAGCCCGAGTCCCCGCCATAGCTCATCGCCGGGTAGAGTCAGACGATCCATAATTCCCCTTGCCCTGGCATTACCTTCCCGCTTTACCGCCCTGGGGTAGGCATTTTCCACCCGTCGGTCTCCCCCGGCTATCTGCCTGAGGATGAGAAGTATGGCAAAGATCATATCCAGGGGCTCAAATCCTGCGATAACGCCCGGCAGCCCGCCGGGTTCCTCCAGGAGCGAATAGGCTTCCGTACCAATAATCACGGAGACATGCCCGGGAAGGAGAAAGGCGTCCACCGATCTTTCCGGATCCGCGAGCAGCGCCCTTAACGCGGGTATTATGGTTTTAAAGGAAGGATAGAGATAGAGATTCTTAAGACCTTGTTCATATGCTTTCAGAAAGACAGCCGCAATTGTGGGAATCGTTGTTTCGAACCCTATCCCCAAAAAAACCACCGGGTCGGAAATGCTTTCAGCCAGGGGTAGAAGCTCTGTTGGAGAGTAGACCATCTGCACCCTTTCTGCAGACATGTAGCGGGAAAGGTTCAATCCATCGGAATTCGGCACTTTAAGCATATCCCCGAAAGTGGCGACAACGGCGCTTCCCTTCTTCGCCAGATAAAGCGCATTATCGATATAACCCGTCGGAGTAACACACACGGGGCATCCGGGGCCGGATATCAGGGTGATATTCTCAGGAAGGAGCGAGGGGATACCGTGCCTCCTCAGAGACACCGTATGGGTCCCGCAGACCTCCATGATTTTTATTTCCCGATCAAGGTCGGCGGCAAGGCTTTTTATCTCATCAAGGAGAGGCCGGGCAAGATCTGAATCCTGTAGTAATTTCTGAAAGTCCATTCGTCCGGTCCTGAAAAATCGCTTAGCCAGGCTCTTTCATCTGACGAAAAAGCTCGAGGCGTTCTTCCGCTTCCTGCAAATCGAGAAGATCGATACCAAATCCGGCATGGACAATGACATAATCGCCCACTTCGACTTTTTCGAGCAAAGATGTGCTGATTTTTATTTCAATCTCGCCCTGTTTTACCAGCGCTTTGTCATCTTCGAGTAAGCAGCTGATCTGCATTGGAACGGCTAAACACATATCTCTCTCCCCTTCTATCTATATTATACATAAATTCAGCCCGGTACAAAATATGCCTGTCCCACGGCCAGACCTCCGTCCCCCGGGGGTATTGAGAGGTTAAGATACACCTCAAACCCGACTTCTTCAAGCTCCGGTACAAGAAGCTCCCTTAAAAGAATATTCTGAAAAACACCGCCGGAAAGTGCGATCCTGCCGACACCGGTCATTTCCCGCATTTTCAAAGCGCCCCGCAAGGATGCGGAGGCTGCCGCCCTATGAAAGATAAGAGCAAGGTCGGCCGTGTCCTTCTTCTTACGGTTTTCTGCAAGGTAGGCGAAAAGCGGCGCTGCGTTCAGATAAAAATCGCTCCTGTCTGCACTCGCATCGTTTTCAGGTGCTGGTTCCAGCGGGATTAGGTCCTCGAAGAACTTTGAATGCGAGCCTCTCCCCCTCTTTTCACGCCTTTCATATTCCACCCGGGCCAATCCCTCCAGTCTGATGGGCCCCTCTCCCTCATAACTCGTTGTATCCACCAGACCGAGCAAGGCGCCGGCTGCATCGAAAATCCTTCCCAGAGAAGAAGTCACCGGGCAGTTCAATCCTTTCTCCATCATCTCGCCAAGGAGCAGCATATCACGAGGAGTTAAGAATTCGGAAAAATTTTCTCTCAGCGCTCCGGATTCTTCCATCAGTTGGCGAAGCAGAGAAAAGGCGATTCGTATGGGACGGCGAATCGCCGCTTCTCCGCCGGGAAGAAGGAATTCACCAAAGCTGCCCAGCCTCCTGAAGGAGGAACGGTTCGCCCAGAGATATTCCCCTCCCCAGATTGCCCCATCTGTGCCGTACCCTGTGCCGTCGAAAGCCAGTCCGATAACCTCATCCAGATTATGTTCCGCCATGACGGAGAGGAGATGGGCATGATGATGCTGAACCTTCATCAATTTAGGAAAACCGCTCTCTGCCCAACGGTTTTCAGCCCAACGGGTGGAATAGTAACCGGGGTGAAGATCGCAGACAGCCGCCTCCGGTCTGATATTGTAAAGGGCGAGAATCGCCTTCACCTGTTTTTCGAAATCATTCCGGGTCATCGGGTCTTCGAGATCTCCTATATAAGGGGCAAGATAGATATCCTTGTGCAGGCCAAAAGCCGGGGCGTTTTTCAGATCGCCTCCCACAGCAAGGGTCGATTTCTCCAGCGGTTTATGGAGGCGAATAATACGGGGAACAAAACCTCTGGATCGACGCAGCTGGCATGAACCGCTCTTATGACCGCGCCTTATAATGGAATCGTCTGTCCGGAAAACAATCCTGCGGTTATGTATGAGAAAGAGATCGGCGATTCCTCTCAAGCTTTCCAGGGCTGCCGCCGGATCCGTTATAATAGGTTCTTCCCTTCGATTCCCCGAAGTCATTATAAGATGCCTGTAAGGTATATCCTCCTCCGGGTGGAAGAAGAGGAGCAGATGCAGCGGTGTATAGGGAAGCATTACTCCGAGGGTCTCTGTATCCGATACTGACTCAAGATAGTCCGGATTTTCTCTCCCGGCGGGAAGAATATATATGGGGCTCAGCGCCGAGGTGAGCTCCAGCCTTTCATCCTCTCCCATAATGCAGAGAGCCCGGGCCTCTTCGAGATCTCTAACCATCAGGGCAAAAGGTTTCCTCACTCTCTCCTTATCACTCCTCAGCTTTTTAACGCTTTCAGTAAACTTCGGATCCAGGGCAAGATGAAATCCCCCCAAACCCATCAGGGCGACGATCTTTCCGGTCTTAAGAGCTTTTATACTCTCAACAACAGGATCGCCGGTAATGAAACGACCGCCGGCATCGATAAGTTTCAGTTCAGGACCGCAGCGTGAACAGGAATTGGTCTGTGAGTGGAACCGGCGATCTTCAGGATTGCGATACTCCCCGGCACACTCGGGGCACTGAGTAAAATCACTCATGGATGTGTTCTCACGGTCAAAGGGAGTATCAATTACGATAGAATAGCGGGGGCCGCACTGGGTGCATGTTATAAAAGGATAGAGATAACGGCGGTCAGCAGGGTCCAGAAGCTCACGGCGGCAGTCATCACATAAGGCCAGGTCCGGGGGAATGGGAGGAAAACTGAAATTACCGGACTGGCTGGGTATAATCCTGAAAAGTTTTTCCGCCTTTGTTTTAAGATCATCCATCCTGATTGAGTCTATCGATGCCGCCCCGGGCAGAAGCTCCTTCAACCTGATAGGGAAAGCCTCCACATCGTCCTTTTTGCCCTGAACCTCGGCAACTACTTCCGACCTGCGGTTTTGGACAAAACCGGCGAGTTTGAGAGATACGGCGCATCGGAATACAGTGGGTCTGAATCCCACTCCCTGTATTGTGCCCACGAAGGTATAGCGTTTTCTAAGCACTGGTTATTAAACCTCAATCCCTTACCAAAATAATAAGGAATGCATCGAAAAACAAGTGTATTAAATAATGATCTAAAGGATTTATAATATCATATCCGGTCTGTTAAAATTGTCCTGTTTTTAGCAGAACAAGGGTACAGGCTTCAAAAAAC
>CBDUZM010000201.1:0-6057 GCA_965371685.1 uncultured Spirochaetaceae bacterium
ATTTGTTGGATATGATCTTAGCTGGCAGGGAGCAAAATTCTGCCGGAATTCAATCGAAAATGGAGTTTTCGGTCAGACACTACCTACCTATTGCCTCATCTTAAAAAAAAATTAAAATAAAAGAAAATTGGCTCTCGGAATCTGTCAGACAGCCTGCTGCCTGGATTCATAAACGAAAGCTTTGAGAAAATGTCCGATGCATCCTTCAGGTCTATGGGAAATAGATGAGGAGACGCGTGATCACCTGAAGTGCGGGCCCCTGTAAACCCGGCGCCGGTATACTCAGAAGCTTTGCAATCTGTTTCAACAATGTTATTTTGATAGTGACATTCAAAAAAGGAATAATGGAGGGATCCTTTGAGAATTCTTATAATCGATCCCGGCGCCACATCCACGAAAATCGGCATTTACGAAGATTCTGATTTAGTAATCAACAGAAACATCATTCATGAAAGAGTTTCAATCAATCGCTTTGCGCGTATCGCAGACCAGGAGGAAATGAGGTTTAAAAAGATAAAAAAAATGCTCGCAGCAGAGGGATACATGGAAAAGGAGTTTGACGCAGTGGTTGGCCGCGGCGGTTTGATCAAGCCTGTTCAAGGCGGAACTTACAAGGTGAACGAAACCATGATATCCGACCTTCGTGAGGGTACAGGCGGGCAGCACGCATCAAACCTCGGCGGGATCCTGGCCAAACGTTTTGCCGGTCTGTTCTCTGCTCCGGCTTACGTGGTAGACCCCGTGGTAATGGATGAGTTGGAGCCTCTGGCCGGAATCTCCGGGTTGAAAGGAGTCCGGCGGGAGAGCATCTTTCATGCCTTGAACCAGAAAGCCGTGGCGAGAAAGGTCGCGGCTGATCTCGGTAAAAAGTACACGGAAGTAAATCTGATAGTGGCTCACCTGGGAGGCGGCATTTCAATCGGCGCTCATCAAAACGGCCGCGTAATTGATGTGAACAATGCTTTGGACGGAGATGGACCGTATTCCCCGGAGCGATCCGGCGGGCTTCCCTTGAGGGGTGTTATGCGTTTGATCCGGGAAGGAATATACAGCCCCGAGGAGCTCGTGAAGACTGTAAGCAGTAAAGGCGGGCTCTTTTCTTACGTCGGTGAGGTAGACCTGGAAAAAATCGTCCGCCGTATAGATAGGGGCGACGAAGAAGCAAAGCTGGCGTTCGAGGGTATGGCATATCAGACCGCCAGGGAGATCGGGGCGCTGGCTGCAGTTCTGAAGGGTAAGGTAGACGGTATTATACTGACAGGCGGAGGCGCGAAGTCTGACAGGTTGACAGCTCTTATAGAGGAGCGGGTGGGTTTTCTCGGTCGTATATTTATCGTACCCGGCGAGCTGGAGCTCAAAGCTCTGGCTGAAGGCGCCGCCAGGGTATTGAGTGGTGAGGAAGAAGCGAAAATTTACAGTTGAGAGATGTTGAAAGAGGTGCTGTATGCAGATAGGTGAAAACCTTAAAAAATTGCGGCTGGCAAAAGGAATACAAATATCCCGTTTGGCCAGGGCTCTCAAGACGGATGAGAGTTACATCGAAAGAGTAGAGAATATGGAAATCCAGCCGCCGGTGTCCGATCTGCTCAGGTTCGCTAACGCTCTCGGCACCGATGTTGCGGCGCTCATTTCGGGAAAGGAATTCAGCGAAAAAAAGGCCATTGTAACCAAAGCCGATCAGCGGATTCGTGTTGAGCGTGCGCCGTACCTGAAGTATGAGAGTCTTGCGCCTTACTACAGCGGGCGGCATGTGGAACCTTTTATGATCGAGCTGCACCGTGAAGATTCCGGGATGTCCGAGTACAACCATCATGTGGGAGAGGAGTTTCATTTTGTGCTTGAAGGAACGTTCCGCATAGTCGTAGGGGAGGAGGAATACATTTTAAACCCGGGTGATTCCATCTATTTTGATTCATCGCTTCCTCACGCTCTCTTCGCAGTTACCGGGTCTGTGAAATTGCTTGCCGCTATCTACAGCGGTGAAACGATGCTGCAGCTTGCCAGAGGGAAGCGTATGCGGGACATCATTCAGACGGCCAAGCTGACAGGCGGCATGAACATTGCCGTTGCCTGCCCGGACGAAACGTGTATGGATGCAGTTAACAGGGGAATAGAAGAGGGTGTCGTCAACCGGGCATACCTGATTGGGGATATTGGCAGAGTGCCTGTACATGCCCTCCAATACGGTGATTACTACGATCTGGTGGAAATCGATTCCGGTATTCGGGGTTATGAAGAGAAGGCTTCTGCTGAGGCTGTAGCTGTTGTTAAGATGGGTGATTGCCAGATGTTGATGAAGGGAAAGCTGAATACAGCCGGTTTTATTAAGGCTGTTTTAAATAAGGAAAAAGGCATAGGTACCGGACGGCGGCTTTCTCTTGTCAGTATTTTTGAGCTGCCCGGGCTGGATCGTTTCATATTATTAACCGATCCCGGCATCAATCCCGAGCTGCAGCCCGGACATGATATCGATGCGTCCATTGATATCATAAACAACGCTATCGATGTTGCCCGGAGCCTGGGGATTTCTGTGCCGAAGGTGGCATTAATGGATGCCAATGAAATCCCTTCTCCTCGAATCCCCTCCACTCTATACGAAAAGGAGCTCTCTGAAATGTCCTGGCCGAATGCTGTTGTCTATGGGCCTTTGTCCTATGATCTGGCTCTCTATGAGGAATCGGCCCGAAAGAAGGGACTGGAAGGATCGCCTGTAGCAGGCAAGGCGGACATTCTGGTTGTCCCTTATATTTCTGCCGGAAATTTCCTCTATAAGGCATGGGCAATGACCATGGATGCTGAAGTGGCGAATGTAGTGATCGGAGCAAGTGTGCCGGTCATCATCACTTCGCGAAGTGACAGCGATATGGTCAAGTTTCTCACCATATGTGCAAGTGCAATATACAGCCGGCATCTTGGACATACATGATCTGCCCGGACAGCAGGAGTACGCTGTTGCCGCCAATCCTGCGAAGTTGTCGGTGTTCTTAAACCCGGTTCATCTTGCCGATGAATTCTTCTATAGCATCTTCGTTTACTTTCGACACACTCTTTTCGATGTTTGCAACCTTTTTGATTATGATCTTCTCGATGAAATTCATCCTGTCGAAATTGAAGGCGCCGCCGAATATACCTGTTGCTTTTGCGTGCTCCCTGAGTTGCCCGGGAAAGGCATTGTCGAATTCCTCTCGGGCTTTCTCGCCTTCTTCCATACAACAGATAAACAGGCCGATGCGCTTGGTGAGGAGTGTATCGAGGTTTTTTTCACAGAAGAGCTTGACGGCTTTTTGAATCCGGCCCACGTGGATCGATCCGCCGATAAGGATAGTTTCATACTCATTGATGTCAGCATCGGGCATTTTTTTCAGATTGACCGGGGTTGTGTCATCCTTCAGGTTTTTTGCCAGTTCGTTTGCACACATTTCCGTACATCCGTGCTGCGATTTATAAACGATTATTGTGGCCATATTTTCTCCTTGACGAATAACTCGTCACCGAAAACCGTATCTTATATCCCCTGTATGCAGCTTGGGAGAAAAGAGTCCGTCAGCCTGACAGATAAGAATGGAAAAGAGAAGGTAACTTCTTAATTAAGAATGAATACAAATCCAGGAAAGCATCTGTTTCTTGTTGAATATAGGCTATGAGCTTATTCCAGTCCTTTTTTCGTATATATTCTGCCGCATCTTTTCCTGTGCCGATTTTTTGAGAAAAATTGCTCAAACTTGCTCCCTTAAAACTACCCCGATTCGCCAGGACCAGGACTGATTGTAAATCATAATGCGGCAGGTCAAAAAGAAATGTTGTGGGAAGATTTCGGCTCAACAGCGCTTTAGTACGTCCAGACAGGATAGTAAACTCATATTTTAGATTTATCCCTGCTGGAATGAAATTCCACCTTCCCCGCGAGTCTTGAGTAGACAGAGTTTCAAGCCATAATGTCTTATCAAGAAATTCCTCAAGAATTTGCTTTTCTGATGATTCCCAGGCTTTTAGAATCTGCAATCCTTCCTGAGCCGGTCTACCTGAATCATCAAAGAATTTTTGGTATTGAATGGTTACGATCTTATCCTTTGTTGGATCAGGTTTGTCACGATCTTCTGTATCAGTCTCGAAATCTAGATAGTATGCTGCCATTATCTGCTAATGATAGAGAAACTTAAAAATAAAATCAAGACTTCGATAGTTGCACATATTCACCATTCAAGTGTCCTCTGCATGTAGTATTGAATTTGGATTGTATTTTCAAGATTAGCTTTTTATCGCAATGTTTGATTTTTTAATTGCAGTTCCGATGGAACATGTGATATAATATTCAAAGTTGCATGCCGGGTCGTGATATGGTGCGGACGAGAAATCGGCGAACGTGACGGTATCTAACCGGACACCGCCAACAAGCTGTGCCGGTCTGTTTCGAATCCAGCTGACGAAGCGGCTGAAGGGTCCTTCGATTAAGTTCCGGGCATGTTGGAGACGTTTGGAAGCGGCGCCAAACGATCTAATCCGGTAACCTCTACGACTGAATGAGGAGTTTCGCCGTAATTCGGCGCAAGTCATTTTTAAGCAAGGAGAAACAGATATGGGTGATAAGGGAAAAAAAGATAAAGGAAAAAGGGAACAACAGAAAAAGGCCCAGCTTAATCCAAAGGAAAAGCGAAAGTTAAAAAGAGAAAAGAAGAAATAAATGCATAGTGCTGTCCGGTGACTTTAAATCAGGCACGGAAGTTGTGTGCCGGTTGCATGTCACGCGTCATATGTAAAGCCCTTTTAGTTTTACTCGCGCTTTCTTAGTGGTAAATCGACAGTGGTGCAGCTTAAATGTAAGGAACACAAATTTAAACACTGCTCCTGTAATAATGATGATGTAAACCTGAAAGGATCGAACTTTTCAATGATTTTTAATTCCCTGCAATAGAACTACACCACGGAAACGGTACAGTGCACGATTGATTAAGGTCAGAGAGAGCCGGATGAAGAAATCATGGTATATGCGGAAGATCGCTGTTATTGACGTTTTTATAATTGGGTTGATGATGCATCTTATGATGCCTCTTGTAATTCATGCAGAGCAGATCGAAGTCAGGAATACCGTTGAGTTGAAAGATGCGATCCGAAAATTGAAACCGGGAACTACCGTTGTACTGGCGCCCGGTGAGTATCAGGGTGGTATCTGGATCGGAGGTGATCATGGAACAGAAGAGCAGCCCATCGTGATCCGTGGGGCAGATCCGGAGAAACCACCGCGATTTCGAGGTGGAAGCGTGGCAATCCAGCTCTCGGATTCCAGCTATGTTACTCTGTCGGACCTTTCTGTCTCGGGTTTCCCGGGTAACGGGATAAACATCGACGATGGCGGGACTTACGACACTCCTGCCCATCACATCGTGCTGGAAAACGTAATCATTTCCGATACCGGGCCCAGGGGGAATCATGATGCCCTCAAGCTGTCAGGGGTGACAAATTTCATTGTCAAAGATTGTGTTTTTCACGGATGGGGAGGTTCGGGAATAGACATGGTAGGCTGTCACCGCGGTATCATCCGGAACTGTCGTTTTATCGGAAAGGACGGCTACTCCCAATCCAACGGTATTCAGACCAAAGGAGCAAGCAGCGAGATCCTGGTTCATCTCAGTTTTTTTCAGGACTGCGGTCACCGCTCGATCAATCTGGGTGGGAGTACCGACCTCCGGTACTTCCGGCTTCCGGAAGGAGTCCTGAAGCCCTGTTTCGAAGCAACTGACATTACCGTTGCCGGTTGCCGTTTCGCGGGAAGCATGGCCGCCCTGGCCTGGGTGGGTTCTCGGAACGGGCATTTTCATCACAATACCATCTATCTGCCGGAGAAATGGGTAGTCCGAATTCTACAGGAAAACACCGCCGAAGGTTTCCTCCCCTGTCAAGACGGGATATTCGAGCACAATCTCGTTGTTTTCGACTCCAGGGTTCTCGTGTTCGCCAATGTAGGGCCGAACACCGCACCCAAAAGCTTTACCTTTTACCACAATGCATGGTATCAAACCGACGGAACGAAGATACCTTTATTGCCGACGGAAGAAAAAA
>CBDUZM010000202.1:0-6052 GCA_965371685.1 uncultured Spirochaetaceae bacterium
TTGGGATAGCGTTATGAATGATGTGATGCCCTTTTTAGATTCTGAAGAGGATATTATCGCTTTTTCCCAAGAAGCGCTCTTGGCCCTTTGTTAGATTAAGGGCCTAAATTTAGCAACTGGTCAACTCTTAACCTCAAGTGCAATCCCCCCTTTTCCTAATCTTTTTGTTGCATTTTTTTAGCTACCCATATCTAATGATGGGGAAATTCTACCGGATGAGAGGAGGTACCATGACGATCATGAAACACCATCTATGGCATTTGGCGATTTTTTCCCTGGTATTGGCTTTGACTCTGCCCGCCGCCTTTGCACAGGCCCAGAAATATGAGGCCCTGCTCGGCGAGTGGGATGCGGAGACCGAGGGTGCACAGTACACCTTTGTATTCACGTTCACGATGGAGGAAGGCACGCTGGCCGGAGTGTTTGAAGGACAGAGCGGCGAGGTGGAGATGCAGAACCTGACCTTCGAAGATAACCGGGTCACTTTTACCGTAGAGATCGACACGGGCGGCCAGAGCATGACCATAGACTTCGAGGCCTTCATTGACGGCGACAGCCTCGAGGGCATGCTCTCTATGGAGTTCGGAGAAGCCCCCATCACGGGCACCAAGAGAAAATAATCAAAGCCTGACACCCAACAAAAAGGAGGTATGTCTATGAGATCCTTGTCCCCCAGGAAGTTCCGTATGGTGTGCATCATCGTTGGTGCACTCCTGTTCTGTGGAATCTATGCCCAGGCCGCACAGAAAGTGCCCATCGATTTCGACCGGAACCACGGCTACACCTTCACTGCGAAATACCTGAAGGAAGTGGCCCGGGTCTATCCCGAAATCACGAAGCTCCTGCAGATCGGCGAGAGCACCATGGGGCGGCCCATCTACCTGCTGGTCGTTTCCAACATGAAGACCGGGACCACGATCGACGCACACGTGCCTCTGCGCAACATGCGCAAGGAGGGGGTGAAGAACGTACCGCCAGGCCAGCCCTACCAAGGAAAACCGGGACAACTGATCACGGGTTCCATACATGGCAACGAGTTTACTGGCACGGAGGTGTGCCTCTACACCATCGACAAGCTAGTCACAGGCTACGGCTCGGACGAAACGATCACACGCCTGGTCGACCAGAAGACTTTCTACATCCTTCCCATTATGAATCCGGACGGTGTGTTCAACAGCCTGGAGAAGGGCATTCCTCAGAGACAGAACAGCATGTACAAGGACGATGACGGCGACGGCCGCATCAACGAAGACGGCTGGGACGACCTCAACGGAGACGGCATGATCACCTACTTCCGGTATAAGAATCCCAACGGCCGCTTCGTCACAGACGACCAGGACCCCAGGATCATGGTCCGGCTGCGGCAGGGTGAAAAGACCGAAAAGCAGCGCTACATGGTGATCATGGAGGACAAGGACAACGACGGCGACGGCAAGCGCGGCGAGGACCCGGAGCGCGGGATCGACCTCAACCGCAACTTCGGCGAGGGTTGGTTCCGTGACGACGGGTTTGCCGGCGGCTCGGGAGACTACGCATTCTCGGCCCCGGAATCGCGCGCCGTAGCGGAGTTCCTGACCAACCACACCAACGTGCTGATGGGGCAGAATTACCACACCTCCGGAGGATTCACCTTCCGGCCCATGGGCACGGCCCCACACCCGAAGCTCCACCCCAAGGACGTGGCCGTTCTGGATTTCATCATGGGGAAAAAATACCTCGAGATCATCGGCCAGGAGGTCCCCGAGGCCTGGCAGAAACCCCAGGAGCTGGACAAATTCAAGGAGGAGCTCAAGAAGACCTCCAAGAACAAATACGCCATCCAGCGCGGGTATGTGCTGCCGCGCGGCTGGCGGGTGAGCTACAACGAGGATCAGGACCGCCGCTATTCCTACGGCATGGCCACGGACTGGATGTACGCCCAGTACGGGGTCTTCGCCATCACCACAGAGCTCTGGAATCCGGCGCAGGACATCCCGGGCTTCCCCGAAATAAAAGGGGCCGACACCCGCATCCAGAAGGATCGTGAGATGATGAAATACATCGATGCCAATTACGGCGGCAAGCTTTTCGTTCCATGGACGACATACAAACACCCGGAGCTGGGTGAGGGCGAGATCGGGGGCCTGCTCCCTGTCTACCGCAACAACGCCTTTCCGGGTGATCCGCTGCGCAAGGTGTGCGAGGAACACTGGCAGTTCGAGCTCTTCCGGTCGGGCCTGCTGCCCGAAGTGGTGATCACCGATGTCAAGGCCGAGGTCCTTTACGCCACCGGAAGCGCCAAGGAGGCCACGGCCTCCCAGGACGGCGACCAGGTTACCATCAAGAAGGGCAGATCCAAGGGCAGCCTTAAGGTGGTCAAAATCACGGCCAAGATCGCCAACCAGGGAAAACTGGCGACGCACATCGGACGCGGCGCACAGCTAGCCGGCAACCGCGAGGATGTAGTATGGCTGCTCGGTGACCGCGACAAGATCAGCTTCCTGCAGGGAACCCCCTATCAGCAGCTGGGCGTCCTGGAAGGCACACTAAAGATCCCCGGTTACAAGCCAGGAAGGGCCGCACCTGCTGCCACAACACCTGGCCAACAGCGAAGGAGGCGCATGTCTCCCTATCCTCCGGGCTATCCCATGCTCATGCGCTTCAGGCAGAGGCCCAGCATCACTCGTGCCTCAGGAAAGGGAGCCAGCCGGACAGCCACCTGGATCGTGGCTGTGGAGGACAACACCCCGCTCAAGGTAGTGGTGACCTCCCAGAAGGGCGGGACAAAAGTCAAAGAGATCAAGGTCCAGTAAGAGGAGGGCACGATGAATACAAAACACATCATTCAGAAAATGACGGTTCTGACCCTGGCCCTCTTTCTCATGTCGACCTTTTCCGGCTTGGCCCTGGCGCAGAAGAAGCTGCAGCAGAGCCCGGGCGGCTATCACGGCGAACTGGATTTTCCCATCAGCTGGAGCCGGTATTACACCTACGCCGAGTGGACCAGGATCATGCACGACATCCAAAAAAAGTACCCGCAGCTCGCTGACATCCAGAGCATCGGCAAGAGCCGCATGGGCCGCGACCAGTATCTCCTGACCATCACCGCCAAATCGACCGGGAAGCACACAGAAAAGCCGGCCATGTGGGTGGACGGAGCCGTGCACGGCAACGAGGTCAACGGCATCACCTGCTCGCTCTACATCATATGGCACCTGCTCACGCGCTATGATTACGACCCGTATGTGCACGAGCTGGTCAACAACTGCACTTTCTACATCCTGCCGGGCCTCAACGTGGATGCCAACGAATCCTACGTGGCCCATCCCAACACGCCCAACAATCCGCGGGAGCCCTTCCGGCCCGAAGACAACGACGGCGACGGCCTCTACGACGAGGACCGCACCGAAGACGTGGACGGGGACGGCGAGCTCTCCACTATGTACATGGAAGATCCCAAGGGGACCTTTAAGCTCTCGAGCGATAAGCGCCGTTTTGTCCCGGTCGATGATCCGAACGAGGATGTCCAGCGCTTCCGCCGCATTGGAAGCGAAGGTTATGATAATGATGGGGACGGCCTGATCAACGAGGACGACATCGGAGGCCCCGATCCCAACCGCAACTACCCCTCGGGATGGAACCTCCGGGCCGGGAATCCCTACACCATGTCTGAGCCCTGCACACGGAACGCCTATACCTTCCAGCTGGAGCATCCCAACATCTTTGCCAGCTTCCACTACCACAACACGGGGCGACTGATCATGTTCGCCCGGCCACCCACACGCCCGACAACGCCACAGCAGGCCCAACAGCAGCAACAGATACAGGAGCGCTTCGAGCAGTATCTGGCAGAGCTGCGCAAGACCAACAAGTATGCCCAGGCCTTCAACCTACAGCTTCAGCCGGGATACGAGGAAGACATACGCGCCCAGACGGCCATCGTGACCATGGGAGCCCGTATCATGAAAAACTACCGGCCCACATCTTCGGGAGGATCCGGGCAGGCCCAAGCGGCCTCCTACGACATGCTGGGCAGCTACGCCTATCTGATCGAGCTCTGGGGCAGGCCTACTCTATTCGCCGACACCGACGGCGACGGCCGAGTCACAGACGAGGAGATGCTCAAGTGGATCGACATCGAGCTCATGGGCGAAGGCTGGATCGAGCCACATAGGATCGACCACCCTGACCTGGGTGAGATCTGGATCGGCGGCACTTCCCGGAAGCACGTCAGGCGCACACCGCCGGCGCGTTACATCGAGCAGGAGGCGGAAAAGAACGCCATGTTCGTGCTCTACTGCGCCAGCCAGTTTCCCAAAGTGAAATTCACGGAGGTGAAAGTAACACCGGTGTCCCACGACCTCTACTGGATCGAGGTGGCGGTCAAGAACGACCGGGAGTATCCCACGGCATCGGACCGCGCGATCAAGCTCAAACGGGCACGCCAGGACAAGATCACGGTGAGCGGCTCCAAAAACATCGAAGTAATCGGAGTCCCCAAAGGCAAGGCCACTATCGACCGCAACAACGTCAGCCCCCAGACAGAGATGATCGCTAAGGGCGGCACCGAGTTCCGCCTCAACGGCCATCAGACGCAGCGCTTCAGCACGCTGGTCAAGATGGACGGCAGCCAGGGATATGTGGAATTTTTCGTGGACTCCTATCACGGAGGCAAGGTCAAGAAACGCGTCAATCTAAAAATCGGCAACTAGGCAGAGAAAGAGATCCGTAATCTGGGGGCCGGATGACGATTATCTCCTTTATCGAGGATCATAAAATCATTTATAAGATCATCGATCATCTAAAACTAACATTTATAACAGAATGAAACATGTAATCATTAACTTATTGGAGGTATTCAATTTACGTGCATTTGCAATTAATATCCGTAATAGATGTAAGTATTTGACTAACTTTCGCCTTCTAAATCGGAATGCTCGATTTCGGAAGAAAGGAATACCAGATGGGCTGCCCCTTCCCCCTCCACAATTGGTTCTCTTAGTGACAGGGCACTATGACATAGAAATCTTTTACCGTAACGGCGTTTTGGGTTCCGAATGCATCAAAGATATCTTAGAAAAGAACAGATTAAATATCAATAAATTTGACTATATCCTTGATTTTGGGTGTGGATGTGGACGTATTATAAGACACTGGAAGACATTAAGAGGTCCGGAACTTTACGGTTCAGATTATAATCCAATTTTGATCAGGTGGTGTCAAAAAGCACTTTCCTTTGCAAATTTCAAACTGAATAAATTGGCCTCGAATTTAGAATATGAAGATGAAAAGTTTGATTTTATCTATGCAATTTCTGTATTTACACATTTAACAAGAGAGTTGCAAAATTTTTGGATTAGTGAATTGAGGAGAGTTCTCAAACCTAGTGGTTTTCTGTTCATAACTACTCATGGGACAACTCGTTTGCACCAATTGTCGTCAGAGGAGCGAGAGAGGTTCGAGTCTGGGCAACTTGTCATACGTTATAATGAGTATGTAGGAACAAACATATGCGGTGCTTATCATCCAGAGCAATATGTCCGTCAGAATCTCGCAAAAGGATTCACGATAATAGACTTTATACCGGGTGGTGCCAAAGATGCGAACCAAGATGTATTCCTACTAATGAAAACGACAAGGTAAACCCAACCCTATTGTCTCATTGTCATTGGTCTGGATCTGGAATTATGTTAAAATAATTATTATTTGCCCGGGATGGCATGATATATCACCGGAAAAGGATGTTCCAGCCGGTGGAGGAGCAGTCACATGGCTAAAAGCAGAGACAAGAAAAAAGTTCAGGACAAGAAAAAGCCGAAAAGAACCTTAAAGGAGAAGAGGAAAGCGAAAAAGGAAAAAGCCCAGGCATTGAACCAATAATTGCCTGCTGCGGATTCAATGGTATCTGTTTCCAGATTCCAGTCTCCAATCTCCAAATGTGGAAGCTTTAACCGGAAAAGAAAAGAAGAGGTAGAATAATGGACATGACGCGAAAAAGAAGAGAAAAAAAAGAGAAATTTTGGAAAAAGGAACAAAAGAAAACTCCTCTGGCCAAAAAGAGCAAAAATGCAAA